>CAMHIM010000058.1 GCA_946185225.1 uncultured Prevotellaceae bacterium | reverse complement strand
GCACCGACCACGAATGGCTTACCTGGCGCAGAGGTCTCCGCGAATTCATCCCTCAGCTGTTCAGGAAGTAGGCAGCTTTAGGCAATTTTAAACATTCCCATGAGAGCTATCAAACAGAGAAATTGCATCTTAATCCTCTTGACATTTATGTCAATGTTAGGATATGCGCGCACAAGTGGTATCCTGTATCCAGGCAGCCTGATGTCGAGCAGCGATGTCACTTGTCTCTGTCAAGATCAGTACGGCTATATCTGGATAGGCACCACCTATGGGCTGAACCGATTCGACGGCTATCGTTTCTATAGCTACCGACACAATAGCAGCGATACCGGGTCGCTGCCGCAGAACGATGTATGCTCTCTGTTCTGCGACAGCGAAGGCCACTTATGGGTCGGCACGGGGAATGCCATCTCTAAGTATGATTTCACCCGAAACCGCTTCGTCCAGATACCTTTCCCCGGCAATATCCATCCACGCGTCAACAGCATTATGGAATCAAAGCGAGGTGACATTCTCATCGGCACTGCCGGCACTGGTGTCTTCGTTGTCAGAAAGGGATCTGACAAGATCGTGGCGGAAAGCAGGCTGATGCAGTTGGTAAAGGACAATTTCCTTAGCCGTCTCTTCGAGGACAGCGACGGATATCTGTGGTGTAAGGGAAGATTTGATGACTTCTATAGAATCGACTATCAGAACGGGCAGGCTACTAAGGCCAAAAAGTTCTCACTTTCCTTGGGGCCACTGCAACAATTCCTAACCGATAGCAGCAACAGGCTCCTGGCCGTTTTTCCAAAGCGAATCATGCGTTTCGAGAAGACAGATGAGATTTGGAAAGACGCTGGTCTCTCTACGGAAAGCATAGTAGGCGAGGTGGACATGTCGTCAGCCATGCTCAGCAAGCAAGGTTGTCTCTACATAGGCACCACCGGGAATGGCGTTTATACATTCCCCAAGGGTCAGTCAGCGCCGCAGTCAATAGACTTCTCCGACAAATTCTTCCAGCTTTCCGAGTCATCGACGACCGCTTTGATGGAGGACCGTTCCGGAAACGTGTGGACAGGCTGTTTCAGAAAAGGTGTGGTACTGCTTAACCATCAGCAGAATGCATTCCGCAGCTGGACTTTCTCACCACTGAACGGCTCATTAAGCAATGCCCAGATATCCTCGATGGCGATAGACGACAACGGACGTATCTGGTGTACAGTATGGAACAAGGGGCTCTATCGCTTCAACGGCAAAGGCGAGGTTTCTGCCGCCGCGTCGGCACCCCGGGGGGCCAGCCTCATCTGTCAGGGCAAAGACGGCACATTCTGGCTCGGGGCTGAGAAAGGGCTCTATAGATACGACCCTCTATCGGGAAGCGCACAATTGGTCTGGGCTTCTTCAGAGTGGGTCAACGCAATAGCCGAGACCGACAGATGGTTGTTCATTTCAGAATTCGGTAAAGGATTTGTAAGATATGACAAGACCACCGGCGAAGCCCGGCAATATGACACACACACCAACGGAAACAAGGGCCGGCTATGCAACAACTGGGTAAACGGCATGATCATCGACAGCCGGGGCGACTTGTGGATACCGACGGCACGGGGACTCTCCTGCTTGAATCTGAACAACGATAGTTTCAACAGCTATGGATGGGAGGCGCTGCTCGACACGATTGCCAGCGTTACGGTCTGTGAGAATGCCAAGGGCAACATCATCATTGGGACACTGGCCGGCATATACATCTACGACCGCCAGCAGCGCAAGGTCTTCCCCCACCCGTATGCCAAGGCGCTCTGCGACACAAGAATCTGCAGCATAGTATGCGATGAGGATGACAACCTCTGGATCAGCACCCCGATAGGCCTCTGGCAATACGATGCCAGCGAAAAGGAGCTGATAGCCTACAATACAGGGAACGGCCAGGCAACCACCGAGTATGCCAACGCCCTTTCTCTGCATGGCAAGGACGGACTGATCGGATTTGGCATCAACGACGGGGTTACGCTGTTCTATCCGCGCGACATCAAGAACAGCCTCAAGGAGATTGGGAAGGTGTACGTTACAGACATCAACGTCAACGGGCACTGGGCATCTCCCCAGAGCGAGCGCATCACAATCCCATACGAGGAGAACTCCTTCACCATCAGCTTCTCCCTGCTCGACTACAAGGGCGCGGAGAACGTCTCTTATGAGTACCGTCTGAACGGAAGCGACTGGCAACCAAACATCAATGAGAACAATACCTTCACGTTCAATCGCGTGCGGCCAGGCACGTACAACTTAGAGGTAAGGGCAAAATATGGAGGCCATTACTCAGCCGAAAATGCAGCGGTGACGATTGTCGTCCAGTCGCCTTGGTACATCAGCCCGCTAGCCTATTGCTGCTATGCACTCTTTGTGGCAGCCCTAATTGTTGCAGCCATCAGATATTATACCTATATGAAACGGATGGAGCTAGACGACGAGAAGATGAAGTTCCTTATGAACGCCACCCACGACATCCGTTCCCCGCTCACACTGATCCTGGGTCCGTTAGCAAAGCTCAAGGATACGGTCAACGACGAAAAAAGCAAATCCTACCTCGACACCATTGACCGTAATGCACAGCGCCTGGTGCTGCTGGTCAACCAGATCCTCGACGAACGGAAGGTTGACAAGAAGCAGATGCAGCTCCATTGCAGGGAGACTGAGATGGTGGGCTTCGTCAGCAGCATCTGTAAACTTTATCAGTATAGCGCCACCCAGCGCGGCATCACCTTCACACTGGAGCACGACAAGGACTACCTGATGGCATGGATAGATAGGACGAATTTCGACAAGGTCATCTCCAACCTACTCTCCAATGCCTTCAAGTACACCTTCGACGGTGGGGAGGTTATCGTGTCTGTCAGAGAACATGATAACCGCATGGAAATCGAGGTAACCGACAACGGTATCGGCATCAAGGACGAGGACATGAACCATCTCTTCGACCGTTTCTATCAAGGTAGGAACGATGCTGCCATCGGCATGCAGGGCACTGGTATCGGCCTTAACCTGAGCCGCTCGATAGTGGAGCTTCACGGAGGAAAGATCAAGGCCCACCACCGCACAGACGGGCAAAGCGGCACTTCGTTTACCGTCGCCATCCCGCTAGGCAACAAGCACCTGAAACCAGAACAGATCCTTACAGACAGTCCGGCACGGCATGTACTGTCGGAAAACAACGGCAGGCATACTTACAGCGATACAAACATCCTGATTGTAGATGACGATACAGAGATAGCCGACTACATCATCGGGGAACTGGGAAGCCGCTACCATTTCTCCCATTGTCCCAATGGCAAGGAGGCCATGAAGGAACTGCTCTCCCGGCCATACGACATTGTCATCAGCGATGTGATGATGCCGGAGATGGACGGAATCTCCCTACTCAAGCAGATCAAGGGCAACCCCAACACCAGCGACCTGCCCGTAATACTGCTCACCTCAAAGTCGGAAATCAGCGACAAACTCGAAGGTCTGAAGAAGGGTGCCGATGCCTATATCGCCAAGCCCTTCAACATGGAAGAGCTGCATATCCAAATCGACAACCTCATTGACAACGTACGCCGACTCCGCGGCAAGTTCAGCGGTGCATCCTCGCAGAACGAACGGATAGAAAACATTAAGGTGAAGAGCAACAACGATGTGCTGATGGAGCGCATCATGAAGTCAGTCAATGCCAGACTGTCGGACCCGGAGTTCAATGTTGACCAGCTCGCCGCTGACGTAGGACTTAGCCGAGCCCAGCTACATCGGAAGATGAAGGAAATGACAGGCATCCCGACAGGTAAATTCCTGCGCAACCTGCGCATGGAACAGGCAGCCCGACTCATCAAGGAAGGAAAAGTGAATGTCAGTCAGGTCGCCTACAGCGTCGGATTCAGCGATCAGACCCACTTCTCCACTGTTTTCAAGAACTACTTCGGCATGTCACCTTCCGACTATGCTGACAATCAGGCCCAGTAGCCTCGCACTTTATCATTTGTAACATGCATTTTGCGACGTATTGCAAAGTGCATGTTTGAGTCATACTGCAACAAAATCCAATTCCTATGCAACGATTTTCAGCATATACATACCTTGTTTTTATATATCTTTGCAGCCAGAAAATATTTTTCAATTCACATTATCCAATTTAAACAACTGACAATGAGAAAAAGATTATTTCTGCTACTACCCATGCTCTTGCTGAGTGTAGTTGGTGCGCTTGCACAGAACGTGCTGCGCGGCATTGTGATTTCAGCGGCAGACGAGGAACCTGTCATCGGTGCCTCAATCGTTGAGAAAGGTACGACCAACGGAACCGTCACCAACCTGGACGGCCGTTTCCAGATCTCTGTCAAGCAGAATGCCACCATCGTGGTATCCTACATCGGCTATGTCACCAAGGAGATTACCCCGACAGGCAACGGCGAGATCAAAGTCGTATTGAGTGAAGACAACAACGTGCTCGACGATGTCGTGGTCGTTGGTTACGGAACCATGCGTAAGAGTGACGTGACGGGAGCTGTCTCAAGGGCCAACATCCAGGCTTTCGAGAAGAGTCCGAACACCAACCTGCTGCAGTCGCTGCAGGGTACAGTCCCCGGACTTAACGTCGGACAGTCCAGTTCTGCAGGCGGCAATCCCGAACTCTCTATTCGTGGTGCCAACACCATTTCTGGTAATACAAGCGTGCTCGTGATTCTTGATGGTATCATCTATACAGGTAGCCTCTCCAGTATCAACCCTGCTGATATCGAAAGCGTTGATGTGCTGAAGGATGCTTCCGCCACAGCCGTCTATGGTGCCCAGGCTGCCAATGGTGTGCTGCTCATCACATCCAAGAAGGGTGCCAAGGGAAGAGCCAAGGTGAACTTCTCAAGCAGCTACAGCTTCCAGACACCTACTCACAAGATGCACACGATGAACCGCAATGAGATGCTCAACTTCGACAACGAGTGTCTGTGGCAGTTCTCTAAAACAAAGGAGTCTGGCTACACACAGCAGGATCCAGCCTTCAAGCTCGCTGACCGTATGCCAGATGCCTGGATGACCGACGATCAGGGTAATATCATCCCCGGCGACTACGACTGGTGGAACGACTTTACCCGCAATGGATACATTTGGGAGAACAAGCTGAACGTTTCTGGCGGCAGCGATGCCATGTCATACTTAATTTCATTAGGCAACACCCAGCAGCAGAACTATCTGCTCAACGATGACTACAGCCGTAACTCTATCCGCGTCAACCTTGACATCCAGCCAGTGAAGTGGCTGAAGGCAGGTATCCAGGCTTTCGGTTCATTTGAGAACCGCGACGGACAGGAGACCTACCTCCCCTTCCTCATCGAGTGCAGTCCTTTGACACGCCCCTACGACGAGAATGGCAACATGAACCATTACCCTGCTCACGATGCACGTGAGAACCCGTATCACGGTTCACTGGTGGACGACTACGACCGCACCAACCAGTTCTTCGCCAATATCTATGGTGAAGTGCAGTTGCCGCTGAAGGGACTTTCCTACCGCATCAACTTTGGTAACAACTATCGCATCGGCGAGCACCACTATTCCAGCGAGTTTGCCGAGAACAGCAATGGTCAGGCTTACAAGCACCACTCTACTTATTATGACTGGACGCTTGATAATATCGTGAACTATAATAACGACTTTGGCAAGCACACCGTCGGCGCCACGCTCGTCTATGGTGCCTCGCGCCGTAAGTACGGCTATACGGCTGCCGATGCCAAACTCTTCCCGCGCATGACGCTCGGCTACAATTCACTGGAACTTGCTTCCACCCAGAACACCAGCTCAGACGCCTGGCTGGAGACACTGCTCTACCAGATGGCTCGTGTCAACTACTCCTACGACACCCGCTACATGGTGACTGCCACCGTACGTCGTGATGGCTTCTCTGGCTTCTCTTCTAACAACAAGTCGGCTGTGTTCCCCTCTGTTGCACTTGGCTGGGTGATCTCAAACGAGAAGTGGTTCAAAGTACCTCAACTGGACTACCTGAAGCTTCGCGCTGGCTGGGGTATGAGCGGTAACCAGACCTCACGCTACTCTTCACTGGCAAAGGTTAATTCTTCCATCGGCTATATCTTCGGCGATGGTGTCTCAGGAGCCATGCGCCAAGAGCTTGCCTCTTTGGCCAACAACGACCTGAAGTGGGAGAAGACCTCTGGCTTCAACTTTGGTCTTGACTTCGCTCTGTTCAACAACCGCATCACTGGTAACATCGAGTACTATACCACCAAGACAAAGGATCTGCTCTACGCAGTTCAGATTCCTTCTATCACAGGTTTCACCTCTATCATGTCCAATGTCGGCGAAATCCAAAACAATGGTTTTGAAATCACCATCAACACGCGTAACATCCAGACCAAGGACTTCGAGTGGACCTCTATGTTCAACCTCTCTACGAATAGCAATAAGATCAACAAGCTGTCAGGTCTCGATACAAACGGCGATGGCCAGGAAGATGACCTCACTTCCTCTTCACTGTTCATCGGCGAGTCGCTCTCCGCTATCTACGACTATACCATCGACGGTATCTGGCAGGTGGGTGACAATATCCCCGAAGGTTATCATCCAGGAAACTACCGCATCGTGGATATCAACAACGACGGCAAGATCGATGAGAACGACCGCAGCATCATCGGTAAGGCAGATCCTTCTGTCCGCATGGGCTTGCTGAACAGTTTCAAGTACAAGGGCTTCACCCTGAGTTTCTTCCTCAATGCCGTTCTTGGTGGCAGCAAGAGCTTCCAGGGTAAGAACTCCTTCGCCGAGCTAGTCAATGATAACACCCTGCGCCACAATCGACTGACAGAGCAGGTTGATAACTTCTGGACACCCTCCAATACCAGTGGTATCTATGCCCTCTACAATGCTAACCCGGCCATTAATCCTTTCCGTTACGAGAACCGCTCATTCCTCCGCCTGCAGGACATCACCCTCTCTTACGACCTGCCCCGCCAGTGGATGCAGGCAATCCGTATTGACGGCATCAACATTTATGTGAGTGGTAAAAACCTGCTGACCTTCTCTGGTTGGCACGGATGGGATCCTGAGCCCAACATTACCTATCAGGACATTAACGGTCAGAACCGAATGACCGGTAGCGGCTATGCCGACCGACCTGTCATGAAGAGTGTGACATTTGGTATCAATATCAATCTTTAATTGCCATTACACATGAAAAAAATAATTTTATTCACCATTTTGTCAGCGCTGATGCTGACCGGGTGTAACGAAGACAAGTTCCTGGAGGAGAAAGCCCTCGACTTTAATTCGGCATCCAACTCATACAATACGAAAGCTGACTTCGACGCTTCAGTCACTGAGCTCTACTATCTGACGCGTGAGGAGTTCTATACGACCTACGACCGTACGACCGACCTTTCGAAGGTCGCTGATATGTGGATTACTGCAGACCCCTTGCAGTCGAACGTGACAGCCGATTTCTCTCCATCGGGCGCCCTCGCCAAGTTCTACTGGGATGAGAACTATAAGCTTATCGCCCAGGCCAACACCATCATCAGCCGCCTGCCTTCTGCTACGGCCCTGACTGACGACCAGAAGAAAGAATTCGAGGCTAAGGGCCGTTTCTTCCGGGCCTTAGGCTATCGCACGCTGGTTCTGCTCTATGGCGACGTGCCCCTTCAGACGGAGGAGGTGACTGCACCTAAGACCGACTACACACGCGAGTCGAAGGACAAGGTGTGGGCACAGGTCATAGAGGATCTGGAGTTTGCCGCAGCCAACCTGCCCGAGATTAACACAGTGAAAGACGGTGAAATCAGCAAGCCTGCTGCCAATATGCTGCTTTCAGAGGTCTATCTGGCTACAGGTGCCAATGACAAGGCTGCCAATGCCGCCTCGGCTGTCATCAGCAATCCTAACCTTGCCCTCATGACCGAGCGCTTCGGCTCACAGGCCAAGGAGGATGGCGACGTGTTCTACGACCTGTTCCGTCCGAACAACCAGAACCGCACCTCAGGCAATACCGAAGGTGTATGGGTCATCCAGTTCGAGACTAACGTTGACGGTGGTGGTAACAACACCAGCCACTTCTTCTGGAATCCCGGCAGTTTCTGGGGTGAGCGTTTCTTCGCCCCGCAGGTGGATAAGTTCCAGCTCATCGCACCCGACGGCACGAAGGTCCAACTCTTCGACTGGCCTATCGGCGACATGACCGGTGGCCGTGGCATCGGTACCCACTATGCCGTCGACCACCTGTACAATGGCATCTGGGCCGACGACTTCGACGATATGCGTAATTCTGAGTACAACTGGCCCCGTCGCTTCAAGATTCACCGCCAGAACGTGCTGCAGGATCGTCCTGAGCTGGCTGCTGCCATGCCCGACGGCTACTTCGATCTCGAACATACTAAGTTGCCTGAGGGCTGGTCTATGGAGACTGGCTTCGGCGGCGGCGTGAATGCCACCACGCAGCTCCCCAACCGCTTCATGTGCGGCTACTCCACCAAGATGACCACGCCATTCCACCATCCCGATGCCCAGTATCAGAATAAGTCAACCTACCAACTGGCCGGTACGGGTGGCAAGACATACACCGATCAGTATTTCTTCCGTCTGGCCGAGGCTTACCTGCTACGCGCCGAGGCAAACGTGAAACTGGGTAAGAATGCAGAGGCTGCTGCCGATATCAACGTGCTTCGCCATCGTGCAAAGGCAAAGGAGGTCACTGCCGATCAGATGGATCTTGATTTCATCCTTGATGAGCGTCTCCGTGAACTTGTATGTGAGGAGAAGCGTCGTCTTACACTGGCCCGTACTGGCAAACTGGCTGAGCGCATCAAGAAGTACAATCCCTACTTCAGTGCTGCCCACAGTGCCGACGGCAAGGACTACGATGCCCATTTTGACCTGTTCCCCATCCCTCTGTCGGCTATTCAGGCCAACAAAGATGGCAAGCTGGAGCAGAATCCTGGCTATTGATTGATTCCCACAAGTCAAGTTAGTTAGTAATGAACGTAGATAGTAAGTTATCGAGGATATGGTGCGTAGCGATTACGCGCCATATTCTTGTTTTGTGCGCCGTGTTCTCCGTGCTGCCAGCATGGAGCGACCCGTCCCGGGTTTCCGGCAGCAGGGCCCAGGCTCAATCCGTCCCCGGCCAGCTCCGCATCCTCGACCGCCCAGGCGGTTTCCCGCTTTTCACCGGCACTGAGGTCGCCACGATATGTGTCGCCCACGATGAACCCATAGTGGTCCATAAGGCAGCTCAGCTACTTCGCGACGACATCTGCCGCGTCACGGGCATCCAGCCCCAACTCCTCATGCCACAACCCGCTGCGCAAGATACACTTTCCCCCTCCCCCGCCATCGTCGTCGGCACCCTGGGCCACAGTCCACTCATCGACGAGGCTGTCGCCTGCCACCGTCTCGATGTCACAGCCATTAGGGGCGGATGGGAGCAGTTCCTCATCAAGAAGGCTGCCGACCGACTCTACATCGTGGGCAGCGACCGTCGGGGCACAGCCTATGGGGTGCTGTCACTCTCCGAGGCCTTAGGGGTCTCGCCCTGGTACTGGTGGGCCGATGTACCCGTCGCCCGGCGGAAGACGGCCTACGTAGAGGCTGACTTTACCTCTCGCCAGCCCTCTGTGAAGTACCGTGGAATCTTCATTAATGATGAGGACTGGGGCCTGAAGCCTTGGGCCGCTACCAACTATGAGCGCCAGCTCGGCGACATCGGCCCCAAGACGTATGCCCGTGTCTGTGAACTCCTGCTCCGTCTAAAGGCCAACATGCTCGCCCCCGCTATGCACCCATGTACCGGCGCTTTCTATGCCCACCCCGACAACAAACTCGTGGCCGACTCCTTCGGCATCATCATCACCACTTCACATTGCGAGCCGCTACTGCTGAACAATGCTGCCAAGAGTGAGTGGAACTCCGAGACAGACGGTGAGTGGAACTATGAAACCAACGGTGAGGCCATCTGCCGCAAGTGGGACAGCCGGCTCTCCGAGGCTGCCCGGTTCGAAAATATCTACACCGTGGCCATGCGGGGACTACACGACACAGGCCTGCAAGGCAACATCCCAAGAACCCGGCGCGTGTCGCTCCTCGAAGAAGTCGTCGCCTCACAGCGCCGCCTTCTAGAAAAGCATACCGGCAGGCCGGCGGCAGACATTCCCCAGATCTTCGTGCCTTACAAGGAGACAATGGACATCTATGAAGACGGTCTCCAGGTGCCCGACGATGTCACACTCGTCTGGGTGGACGACAACTACGGCTACATGAAACGTGTAGCCTCGCCACAGGAACAGCAACGCAGCGGACACTCCGGGGTCTATTATCACCTCTCCTATCTCGGTGCGCCCCACGATTACCTGTGGCTCAACACCACCCCGCCCGCTCTCATGTACGAGGAACTGAAGAAGGCCTACGAAACCGGGGCAGACCGCTACTGGCTGCTCAACGTGGGCGACATCAAGCCGATGGAACTGGGCATACAGACCTTTATGGACATGGCCTGGAACTTCGAGGCTTTCGACCATGATCGTGCCAACACTCACCAGGCCCGTTTCCTGGCCGGCATCTTCGGCGCAAGACTGGAGCCCGACTTCCAACGGATGCTCGACACTTACTATCGTCTTGCCTGGAGCCGTAAGCCCGAATTCATGGGATACGAATACCAGTGGGACGACCGCCAGCACAGCGGACTGCGCGACACCGAGTTCTCCTTCGCCACCGGCGAGGCCCAGCAGCGGCTGTCCGACTATCGTGAGATTGCCGAGACGGTGATGCACCTC
Organism: uncultured Prevotellaceae bacterium; assembly: GCA_946185225.1. GTDB lineage: Bacteria > Bacteroidota > Bacteroidia > Bacteroidales > Bacteroidaceae > Prevotella. The sequence continues at coordinate 1,569 of CAMHIM010000058.1, read as the reverse complement.
GCCCCCACGTCAGCGCGCGATGCCTACTTCCAGCTGATGGAGTACCCCATCTGTGCGGCCTACCAGATGAACCGCAAGTTCCTGATGGCACAGCTCAACCACGAGCTGGCCGCGCAACTCGATGCAGAGGGCGCCAACTGGGCCGCACGCCAGTCGGCACTGGCCTACGACAGCATCCAGACCCTCAACAACCGCTACAACTGCCAGTGCGACGGCAAGTGGCATGCAATGATGATGCTCCCCACAGGCTGGTGCTCTCTCTATCAGACAATGCCGCCTGTCACCCTCAATCCCTACGAGGGCGAGGGCGTCCCCGCCATCCTCTCATCCCCCCGCCGCACCCTGCTTCCCCACATCCTCGACCTGACAACCCCAACAGAAATGTCCGACGGCATCCGCATCATTCACGGCATCGGACGAGACGGGAAGGTCGTACAACTGCTGTCACCTACCGACAATGTGTTCGATGTAGCCTCCTCGCAGAGTCCACATGTCAGCTACACCTTCAGCACAGCCGGCCGCGACAGTGTTTGCGTGCTGTTGTCTGTGGTTCCCACCTGGCCGCTCTTCAAGGGCCGGGGCAACAAACTTGGCATAGCCATCGACGGCGGCAAGCCCCAGCTGGCAAACAATCTCTTCACTGAATACTCCCGACACTGGAAAGACCAGGTAATGCGCAACGAGACCACTCTCAGGCTACGCCTTCCGCTTGAGGCTGGAAAGACGAATCATACCGTCACACTCTTTACCGGCGACCCGGGGGTCATGATACAGCGCATAGCCATCGAGTGAGGATGTAACATACGGAAAAGTATTTGTTACACCCGAAATGGCATTTATGAGATTATTATCGTAACTTTGCAGCCGGATAAAATTGTCATTAACATAAAACCCAGACATTAAAATGAAGAAAACCATCTTTACGCTGGCATTACTTGCCATCAGTAGCACCAGCATGTGGGCACAGTGGGGACAGCCCGCCGACCCAAATGCCGCATTAGGTATGAAAGATACCTATAAGGACTACTTCACCATTGGAGTAGCCGTCAACAAGTACAACATCCAAATCCCTGAGCAGGTTGCCCTTATCAAGAAGGAGTTCAACAGCATCACTGCCGAGAACGACATGAAGGTAGGCGAGATGCACCCTGCAGAAGGCGTATGGAACTTCGGCGCTGCCGATAGCATCGCTGACTTCTGCCGCCAGAACGGCATCAAGCTCCGTGGACATAACCTCTGCTGGCATGCACAGTTTGCCGACTGGATGTTCAAGGACAAGAAAGGCAAGCCTGTGAAGAAAGAAGTGTTCTACCAGCGTCTGCGCGACCATATCCAGACGGTAGTAACCCGTTACAAGGACATCATCTATGCCTGGGACGTGGTGAACGAGGCCATTGCCGATGATAACATGATGTTCGGTCCTAATGCCAGCCCCTATCGCCAGAGCACTGCTTTCAAACTCTGTGGCGACGAGTTCATTGCCAAGGCTTTCGAGTTTGCCCGTGAGGCTGATCCTGACGTACAGTTGTTCTACAACGATTACAGTACCGTAGATCCCGGCAAGCGCGA
>CAMHIM010000057.1 GCA_946185225.1 uncultured Prevotellaceae bacterium | reverse complement strand
GGCTCGGACCTTTGTTCAAAGGAAAAAGGAAAAGAGAGAGAAATAGAAAAGTGCGAAGGGTGTACCAACACGGTACACCCTTCGTCGTGTTTCAAGGAACCTTCCTATTTCATGTACTTCTTTCCCTTCACCAGATTGATGCCCTTGCGGGGCTGGTCGTGTTGACGTCCCAGCAGGTCGTAGTAGGTGGTTGCCCCGGTCTTGGCCTTTGTGACGGCGGGCATTGCCGTGGTCTCAAAGGCAGAGACGGCACGTCCCAAGATGCCAGAGGTGCTGACGGCCTGCACCGTAACGTCGTTGCTGCCGTCGTAGGCCATGGTCTCGCTGGTGGTGAGCGTCGCCTGTCCGTTGGTTATGACCAGGTAGCAGACGGCCTGTCCTGTGGCGTCGGACCACGAGATGTTGCCGTTGTTCACCGTGAGCAGGGGTGCCGGCAGGATACGTCCCTGGAGGTCGGCGTCCCACTGGTCGCTTCCGCTGAGCACGTTGTGGAGGGTGTATGTGGAGGCCTCGGCCTCGGTCAGCACGGCCTTGCTGGTGACGGTGGTGCTGCCGGCCTTGAACTGTGTCTTGCGCTGGCTCAGGTCGACGGCCTGTCCCATGGCGTCCGTCGTGTTGTACTCAGCCATCTGGATGGGCAGTCCGTCCATGTCGCGCCATCCGGCAGCGGTGATGCTGACATTGTCGTGGAGCCGGGTGTCGATGAACGACACCATGGGTGTGTCGCCCCACGGACGGCCCAGGTCGGTGGTGACGTTGGCCGACTTGACGCTGGTCATGATGTAGGCATCGCGGAACACGTATCCCCAGGTGGGGTTGATGTGTGCGGGAGCAACGATGACGTTCGTGGTGTTCGTCAGCTCCAGCGTGTCACGGTCGAAGAAGACGTCGCCGGCGTTGTAGATGAAGTCGGTGGTTCCGCTGATGCGACACTCGCGTACCAGGTGCCGCTGACCGCTCTTGCCGGTCCGGTAAGTGTCCTGCCAACCTTTCAGGCGGCACTGGGTGACGCTGATGCGGTCGCCCAGGGTGTAGAGTGCCAGTGCCTGTTCGCCGCTGCCGTAGGTGTTGCTGATGGTGAGGTTGTCCAGCGTGACGTCGCTGGCGTTCACGTAGACGGTGGCCGTCTTGCCGATGTTGCCGTTGTAGGACTTTGGCTTGTTGTCGGTGATGATGACCTGGTGGCGGCTCTGACCGGTGATGTGTATATAGGGTTTCGTTATCTCCACGTGTTCGTTATAGGTGCCGGCCTTCACGAATATATAATAAGGTGAGTCCTCCGTGGCTTTCTGCTCGGCGTCGTTGACGGCAGCCTGGATGGTCTGGAAAGCTGCGGCGTCCGCAGGGTCGACGATGGCGTTGAAGAGGTTCTGCTTCTGCACCGTGGGAATGGTCTTGTAGGGTGTCAGGTCGATGGTGCCGTCGGCTACGCCGTTGAGGAACAGTTCCAGGTTGGAGTAGCCGCTCTCAGTCAGCAGACAGGCGTCCGAGGCGTCCTTGGGGTTCAGGCCTACTGACGTCTCATAGTCGTCGGGCATGCCGTCCAGGTCGCTGTCCTTCATCAGTTGTTCGTCGTCGTCCATGCCCAGCCAGGGCCACATCTGCGTCAGAATGGTCTCGCCCGTAGCCTCGTCCTTGGCATAGAACTCGTCGTAGCGGGTCAGCGTCAGGTCGGCCGGCGAGTTGATGATGCCGGCAGCGGGGGTGACGGTGTTGCTGTTCTTGGGGCTGACAAAGGAGGCACCGTGGTACTGCGGGTCACGGCGTCCGGCAGCCTCGTCTATCAGACGCTGGTCCACCTCGTCGTAGCGAGGCAGCGAGGCACCAGCCTTCCGCGTCACGCTGAGGAAGGCATCGTCGGCCGACTCGTACTCCATTCCGCTCAGGGCGTAGGGCAGTGAGGAGAGCAGAGCCTTGTCAGCCAGAGTCTGTGAGGGTGTCAGCGACCAGAAGTTCATGCCGCGTGAGGCGTTGTTGCTGACGAAGCCGTAGTAGTTGTCCTGATTGACCTTCTGCAGTTCCGTATTGCTCCAGACGGTTGCCGACGGGGCAAACTTGCTGTTCAACTCGAACTTGTTGCCGCTGAGGTACCACTGGCCCACCTCGTCGGCTGTGTCGCCGGAGGCCGACACGAAGTAGCGCTTGCTCGTCGTGCCGTTCCTGGTGGCAGGTCCAGGGCGGTAGTAGTTGTTAATCATGTAGACACGGTTGTAGTCGTTATCGCCAGTCACCGTGCATTCGCCGCCATAGATGGAGTTGTAGCTGCCCCAGTTGAAGATGACGTTATTGGCAAACTCGTTGTCCACCTGGCGGTCGTTAGTGCTGGGCCGGGCACCGTTGAAGCGCGGCGTACGGCTCATGCAGTTAGCCACCAGGCAGTGGTGCATGGTACCGTGTTCGCCGCCCCACTGCATGGCATAGGAGCGCTCACCCTTCACGTTCTTCGAGTAGTAGAGGCCCTCGGCCGAAATGCACCACTGCAGGGTGGTATAGTCGGTGTCGTAGAGCGTCAAGTTCTCTTCCATGGACCATGAGAAGGAACAGTGGTCAAGCACAATGTGGTCGACATTCTCCACATCGAGGGGCGACATGCTGCTGCCGGGCAGGTCGCCGGCACGGAAGCGTATGTGGCGGACAATACTGTTCGACGACAGCTTCATCTGGTAGCCTGCTATGCAGATACCGCCGCCGGGAGCAGTCTGCCCGGCAATGGTGATGTTACCCTTGCAGGTGAGCCGTGAAGTAAGGTAGATGGTGCCGCATGTCATGAAGACCACCGTGCGGGGCGTGTCGTCACCAGTGGTTACCGCCCAGCGGAAAGTACCCTCGGCACCGCTGTCGTCCAGTCGGGTGACATAGTACACCTTGGCACCACGGCTGTCCGTCATACGTCCGCCAGTGGTGAAGCGTCCGTAGCCCTCAGCACCGGGGAAGGCCGGGAGGTCGGCCTTGTAGTTGCTGATCATGGCAAACTGAGCATAGACGGTCTTGTCTTCATTCAGCGTGAAAGTATAGGGGTTGCTGGAGGAGAGTTGGTTGCCGCCAGCGTCCACCCAGCCTACAAAGTAGTGTCCTTTCTGTGCCGTTGCCGTCAGCGTCAGTTGCGTGCCGGCGTTATAGCGACCCTCGTCGCCCTCCTCACTCACGACAACATTGCCCATGTTAGCCGAAGCCGTTGACACACCGTAGGTCAGCACCGCCTCAGGGAGTTTGCTGAAGTGTGCCTCTACCTGTGTGTTGGCAGCGATGGTGAAGGTGTGGGGATTGTCGCTGGCCACCAGGGTAGTGCCCTGATACCAGCCCTCGAAGGCATAGCCGACGTTCGCCGTTGCCGTGCAGGTGACATTGTCGCCAGCCACCACCGATGTCTGTGCGGGGCTCACCGTGCCGGCACCCTCAGGCATTACCGTGGCCGTGAACGAGTTAGTCTGCACCGTACCGCCCAGTGTGGCAGTACCCGTGAGTGTGACATTGCCCATGGCCAGGTTCGTGCCGTTCTTATAGCCGCTGACCATGCGCACCACCACCTGCCAGGGGCCTTTCGATGCTGTGGCTGTGGAGGGAACGTCGAACGAGACGTCGTCATATTGTGCATTGACGTCTGTATGGCTTTTCACGGTCCCAAGCGTATATGTCTGGGTAATCTTCCCGTCGGCGTTCAGCTTGTATAGCAGCACCTGGAATGCATCCTTGCCGTCGGTAAGCCACGAGGCAACGCTGACGCTTACCTTGGTCGGTACGTAGGTCAGGTCGCCGGTGGGCTTCTGCTGCAGCGTCATGCCGTAGTTGTCGGTGCCGTCGGCGGCTCCGGCAACCTTGAAGCGCAGTATCTGCAGCCCCGTCTCTTTGGTGGCATAGCTGGCAGGAGTGATGGTACCTTGAAAGTTCAGGCTCGAACCGAACGTTACACTCGTCTCCAGCATCTTGCTGACATCGGTGCCCTCGCAGTTGATGGTTGAGGCTGTAGCCGTGTTATAGGCCACAGAGCCTACGGTCAGGTCCTTGATGGTCTTGTCCAGCGCCCAGTGAGTGGTCACGGTGGAAGTCTGTGCCTGTAGGGCTGTGACAGCAACCATAAGTGCTGACAGACACAACAATATTTTTCTTAACATGCTTGTTATGTTTTAGTTAGTAATTACGCAGTTTGTGGAGATAACCCTGCAAAGGTAAGCCTTTCTCGGCGAATCGCAAAGGAAAAAAGGCGTTTTCTTGTTTCTTTTGCTTATCTTTGCGGCAGATATGGAAACCGTCCTACATCCGCTTTCATCAGACGAGGAGCGTCCCCGGCAGTTCACGTTCCCCTTTTGCTACGAGCCGCACCCGTTGTGCAGACTGGCAGCACAGGAGGTGCAGCGCTATATTGCCGGAACTCCCGAGGTGAAGGAAGACGCCGACTGCGGCAAGATGTTCGGTGTGCTGGTGGTGGAGAGAGCCGACGGGAGCCTGGCTTTCCTGGCTGCCTACAGCGGTCTGCTGGCAGGGCGTAACGACTGGCCGTGGTTTGTGCCGTCCGTCTATGATGCCCAGCAGCCCGACGGTCACTTCAAGCAGACGGAGCGTCGTATTTCTGGTATGAACGCTCAGATTGCCTCGCTGCCGGCCGGTGACCCGCTGGCAGTGAGGCTGCGTGTGGAGCGTAAGCAGCAGTCGGAGGACCTCCAGCGGTGGCTTTTCGACCAGTACCAGCTGCTTGACGCCCGTGGGGTGCGGAAGAATCTCGTGCAGATATGGCAGGACTACCATACGGAGCGTGTGCGCCAGCGCTTCCCTCTGCCGCCGGGCGGTGCCGGCGACTGCTGTGCGCCGAAGCTGTTGCAGTATGCCTACCGCGAGGGGCTGCGGCCGCTCTGCATGGCGGAGTTCTGGTGGGGACGCTCGCCCAAGCAGGAGATACGCCACCACCTGCACTACTACCCGGCTTGCCAAGGCAAGTGCAAGCCCATTCTCACCCATATGCTGAGGGGACTGGACGTTGCTCCTGACCTGTCGCTGGCGGCATCGGCTGCCGCGACACTTGACGTCTGCTACGAGGACAGTGCCGTGGCCGTTGTCCGTAAACCTTCGGGCATGCTCAGTGTGCCTGGCAAGAGCGGCCAGCCTTCGGTGCTCTCGCTCATGCTGCGCCGCTGTCCTTCGGCCATGCTGCCCCATCGGCTGGACATGGCTACGTCCGGCTTGCTGGTTGTGGCCAAGACGCGTGAGGCCTACCATGACCTGCAGCGGCAGTTCCTGGAGCGTGAGGTCCATAAGAGGTACGTGGCGTTGCTCGAGGGACGTCCGCCGGTGCTGACTGGTGTCGTGTCGCTCCCGCTGCGGCCAGACCCGCTGGACCGTCCGCGCCAGGTGGTGGATGCCGTGGAGGGGAAGGAGGCCGTGACGCGCTATGAGTGGCTGGGAGGGGGCCGTGTCGCTCTGTGGCCGCTGACGGGGCGTACCCACCAGCTGCGGGTCCACTGTGCCCACCCTGACGGGCTCGGCTGCCCTATTCGTGGCGATGAGCTGTACGGCACGAAGGCCGACCGTCTGTACCTGCATGCCGAGGAGCTCTCTTTCCGTCATCCGGAAACAGGGAGGACGGTGCAGTTCCGCTGGGAAGCACCGTTTTAGGTGGTAGGGAAGTCAGTATGGATGCTTCCGGTGTTACAGGTCCTTGCGGAAGCAGCGGTGTCGCCGGTGCTGGCGTGACTCCAGGTACTGCCACTGTGAGCGCACGTTCTCGTTCGACTCCATCTGGGGCATGGCCTCTGCCCAGCGGAAGCCGTAGCGCTGGAACTGGCGGATGAGGTCGTTGAAGATGAGCGAGTTGGCCCCTTTCGAGCGGTATTCCGGCAGCACGCCGATGAGCAGCAGGTCGACGGTGTCCGTCTTGTGCCACTTCAGTATCTTCAGCATCTGCCACCATCCCATGGGCCACATGCGGCCGTCGCGGGTCTTCTGCAGCGCGCGTGAGAAGGAGGGGAAGGTGATGCCGAAGCCCACCATCTTGTCGTCTTCGTTGGCATCCATGACGGCTGTCACCAGGTTCAGGTCGGCTATCTTGATGTAGTCGTCCACCAGCTTGTCTATCTGGCGCTCCGACAGCCGTGAGAAGCCGTAGAGGTCCTTGTAGGTCTGGTTCAGCAGGTCGAACACGCGCCGGCCGTAGCCCTCGTCGACGAGTTCGCGGCGCGTGAACTTGTGGACCTTCAGGTTGTAGCGCTTCTCCACCATCTCGGCTATTTTCCCGAACTTCTCGGGCACGACTTCAGGCACCTTTACCTGATATTCCAGATAGTCGTTGTCCTTCTGGAATCCGTCCAGCTGCTCAAGATGCCTGACGTAGTAGGGGTAGTTGTAGTTGACGTACATGGTCGAGAGTTCGTCAAACCCTTCGATGAGCATGCCTTCGCGGTCGGTGTCGATGAACCCCAGCGGACCTGCCATCTCCGTCATGCCTCGTTCGCGTCCCCACTGCTCGACCGTCTTCAGAAGAGCCGCGGAGACCTCCGTGTCGTCCACGAAGTCCAGCCATCCGAAGCGTACCTGCCGGCGGTTCCACCGCTCGTTGGCGCGGTGGTTGATGATGGCCGCCACACGGCCGACGACCTTCCCGTCACGGCAGGCAAGGAAGTAGTCGGCCTCACAACACTCGAACGACGGGTTCTTCCGCCGGTCCAGCGTGGCCATCTCGTCGAAAAAGAGGTAGGGTACGGCGTGCTCCGAACTACGATAGAGGTCGTAGTAGAACTGGACAAAGCGTTTCAGCGACTTCTTGTCCGTGACTTTCTGTATGATTGTTTCGCTCATTAGAAACTCTACTCTGTCTTATAGTTTTTTGTTAGGGCGGTGCAAATGTATAAAAAAACGCAGGAAAAGCCAAATTTTTAGGGGGTTCTTTTCTGATAATTTGGTTTGCCGGTTTTGCAAAAGCCGACATTGAAGGAAGCAAAAGCCGGTTTTCATGCTTTCAAAAGCCGACTTTGAGGCCTTCAAAAGCCGACTTTGAGGCCTTCAAAAGCCGGTTTTCATGGCTTCAAAACGGCACTTTGTCGGCGGCAAGGTCCGGCGGCGGGGCTGGTTAAATATCCTAAAAATCGCTCTGCCATTACTGATTATCGCAGAATAAGCAGTAAATTTGCGTGCTCGTAAGACGAAAGAACTACTTGAGATGATACATGACAGGCTTATTTCCGTGTTCCTGCTGCTGACCCTTTCCGTGTGCATGGCCAGCGGGCAGCCGGCCGATGCCGACAGCGTTGCGGCCGACCGTAGTACACAGTTCCGTCCGCAGCAGCTCGTTGCCCCTGCGGCTCTTGTCGCCGTGGGCTGGTGGGGAGTGGAGAACGGCTGGTTCCACAAGCTGCGCAACGATGTGCGCCGTGACATGGGCAGTCTGCGCGGTGACCATACGGCCGACCTTAGCGGCGGGCACAAGTGGCACGGCGACGACTACCTGCAGTACGCGCCCGCCGCAGCCTACGTGGCACTGGACTATGTCGGCGTCAAGGCCCGTCACCCGTTGCGCGAACGGCTGGCGGCAGGGGTAACGGCCGCAGCCGTATATGCTGCCATGACCAACGGCCTGAAGCACACCATCCGTGAGAAGCGTCCCGACAGCCGGTCACGCAACTCCTTTCCGTCCGGTCATACGGGAACAGCCTTCATGGGCGCCGAGCTGGTGCGCTCAGAGTATGGAACGGCAGCGGGCATCAGTGCCTATGCCTTCGCTGCGGGCATCGCCTTCCTGCGGCTGTATAACGACCGTCACTGGCTGAACGACGTCATCGGCGGTGCCGGGATAGGCATCCTGTCGGGCCGTGTAGCCTACTGGCTGCTCCCCGTGGAGCGTCGCTGGCTGGGCTGGGACAAGCAGAAGAGCGGTGCGGCGGTGATGCTCGTGCCCACGTACGACGGCATGACGCGCACGGCGGGCCTTGCGCTGGCAGCCACGTTCTAAAGCGCCTCGATGTATTGCCACAGCCGGCGGTAGAACGGATGGCGCGTCAGCGTCTGCCGGTTGCCCAGGATGATGAGTTTCATGCGTGCCCGAGTAATGGCGACGTTCATGCGGCGCAGGTCCCGCAGGAAACCTATCTGGCCCTCGTCGTTGGAACGGACGAGGGAGATGACGATGACGTCGCGCTCCTGCCCCTGGAACCCGTCGACGGTGTTCATCGTGACCAGTCTCCGGAAAGGCTTGAAGAACTCCCGCTTCCGTAGCAGCTGGCGCAAGTACTGCACCTGCGCACGGTAGGGCGAGATGACGCCTACGTCAATACGTTCCGACAGGAGACGCTCCTTACCTATCTTCTGGAAATACTGTTGCAGGACGAGCATGGTCAGCTCGGCCTCTTCCTTGTTGATGCGACCAAAAGACTCTCCGACGAACTCCTCGGCAAACTGCAGCCCCTCGGCCATGTACTGGCTCGTGTCAATCCACTCCATCGGCACGTCCAGGTCCAGGATGGAGCGGTACTTCACCTCCGGCGCGCTTTCCACCTGGTTGCCGTAGAACCAGTCGGAGGAGAAGCGCATAATCTCCTCGTTCATGCGGTACTGCATCTTCAGCAGCGTGACGGCCTCCGGATGAGTCTCCACGATGCGCTCCATGAGCGTCTTGCCGAGGCCGGCCTTCAGTGCGGCAATGCTCTTCACCGTAGGCGGCAGCTGGCAGTGGTCGCCCGCCAGCACCACGCGCTGTGCCCGCCGCAGCGGAATCCAGCAGGCCGCCTCCAGAGCCTGGGCCGCCTCGTCAATGAACAGCGTGCCGAACTTCTGCCCGTCAAGCAGTCGGTTGGCAGCCCCGACCAGCGTACAGGCAATGACGCGGGCCTCGCCGAAGAGCTGGGCGTTGATGCGCACCTCCAGTTCCGTGGCGCGTTCCTTCAGGCGCTCCAGCTTCTGGTGGTAGTTGTCGCTGCCTCCCCGCCGTTCGCTCCGCCGCCGCCGCAGTTCGCGGATGGCCTTGCGGATGGCCCATAGCAGTTCGTAGTCCGGATGGGCCTCGAAGCGCCGTTCGTAGGTGAACGACAGCATCTTGTCGTCGACACGGGTAGGGTTGCCGATGCGCAGCACGTTCAGCCCGCGGTCGACAAGCTTCTCGGAAATCCAGTCGACGGCCATGTTGCTCTGCGCACACACCAGCACCTGGCTCTCGCGGCGCAGCGTCTCATAGATAGCCTCCACCAGGGTGGTGGTCTTGCCCGTTCCGGGAGGACCGTGGACAACGGCTACGTCCTTGGCCCGGAGGACGCGGTTGACGGCCTCCTGCTGGGTGACGTTCAGGTAAGGGAAGTGGAGTGGGGCGAAGGTGAAGCTCTGCGCCTTCTGGTGCTCGTCATAGAAGAGGTCGCGCAGGTATGCCAGCCGCCCTTTGGCCCGCATGGTGCGCTCCAGAGCCTCGAACATGGTGCGGTAGCTCGTCTCGTCGAACGACAGCTGTACACCGATGCCCGCCAGTGACTGCAGGTCGACAAGGGGCGCCCCCTCAGGAACGCTCACCACCATGCGGTCGCCGTCAACGTAGCTGACGGTGCCTGTGAAGTTGAAGTAGTGTATCTGGGGCGACTTGGCCGTCTTCGGGTCCTCCATGCGGAAGAAGAGGACAGGACGCCCGAAGTCGAAGTTCTCGCCGGGGGAGCGTACGGCCTCCTCCTCCTCGCCGTTGTCAGACGCAGTACGGAACACCTCTATGCAGAGCTGGTTCAGCGAGTTGTAGTAGCTGCGCCCCACACGAAGCGGCCACCACGCATCGCCGCGCTTAATCTTGCGTGCCATGCCCGTCTGTTCCGTCTGCCGGCGGAAGGCTTCCTTCTCAGTGTTGTACTCCAGCTGGAGCAGCGCCCGTTGCTCCTGGAGGGCCAGAATAGCGTTCATGTGCGCAAAGGTACGTAATAATTCTTGATTCTTCATTCTTAATTCTCATTTATTTCGTATCTTTGCACCCATGAAACAGATTCTCCTGATTAACGATGTCGTGGGCTACAGCCATGTAGGTATGGTGGCCATGCTGCCTATCCTTACCTATCTGGGGCATCCGACGTACAATCTGCCGACGTCGCTGGTGTCGAACACACTGGATTACGGGAAGTTCAACATCATGGACACGACGGAGTACATGCGTGGCGTACTGCCCGTATGGAAAGACCTGGGCTTCCGCTTCGACGCCATCTGCACGGGACTGATGTTCAGCGAGGAGCAGTCGAAGCTGGTATCGGCCTATTGTGCCGAGCAGCGCAAGTCGGGCACTTACGTCTTCGTGGACCCCATCATGGGCGACGGGGGACGTCTCTACAACGGCATCACCCAGCGTTCGGTGGAGCTGATGCGGCGCATGGTGTCGGTGGCCGACCTGATATTCCCGAACTACACCGAGGCGTGCTACCTGACGGGCATGGCCTACCGCCCGGAAGGCATGACATGGGAGGAGATATGCGAGATGCTGTCGCGCCTGAGGGACCTGGGGACGCGGTCGGCCGTGGTGACGAGTGCCTGCGTTGAGGGGCAGAGCTGTGTCGTCGGCTACAATGCCGCCGACGGGGAGTTCTTCCAGCTGAACTACGAGGAGATACCTGTACTCATCCACGGCACGGGCGACATCTTCTCAGCTGTCCTTATCGGCCATCTGCTGCGCGGCGAACCGCTGAAGGAGAGCACCCGCACGGCCATGGACACCGTCAGCCGGCTCATTGAGCAGAACCGTGACCTGGAAGACAAAAACCGAGGCATCCCCATAGAGAAATGCCTCGACCTGCTGTAATCCTAAAGAAGAGAAGTCGGCTCAGACGGCGCTGAAGCCCTTGGTGCTAATGGTCTCCATCACATCGTGGATGTCCATCTCACGCTCACGCTTGTTCAGGGCTTCCGTCCAGTTCTGCAGCGACTGCTGCTCCTCCTGACTGGCCTCGTAGCCACAGGTCTTTCCCTTCAGCTCGGCAATGGCCCAGCCGACAAGGGATACCACGACAAACGCAACGATACCTGTTAATACTATAGTCATCTTTTTGTCCTTTTATTATAAATTGTGGGCAAAGTTAATCTTTTCTTGTGAAAAACGTGTTTTTTTTGCAAAATTTTTGTAGTTTTGCACACATAAAAATAGAAACCTATGAACTTCCTTGAAGAGAAAATCCTGAGAGACGGAACCATCAAGTCCGGCAATATCCTGAAGATTGACTATTTCCTGAATCATCAGATAGACATTGACATCATACGTCAGATAGCGTATGAGTTGAAACGGCGCTTCAAGGATGTCGTGGTCAACAAGGTGCTTACCATCGAGGCCAGCGGCATCGCCATTGCTACGATGCTGGGCAACCTGTACGATGTTCCCGTCGTGTTTGCCAAGAAGAGTGAGACGGCCAACAGCACTGACGACAAGTACGTGTCGCAGGCCTACTCCTTCACCCATAAGAAGACGAACAGCGTGTTCGTGTCGAAGCCCTATCTTCATGCCACGGACCGGGTGCTCATCGTCGATGACTTCCTGGCTGAAGGTCAGGCCGTCCATGCACTCATCGACCTGGTCCGCCTGGCGGGCGGTGAGGTGGCAGGCATCGGCATCGCCGTAGAGAAGGGACAGCAGAAGGGCGGCCAGATACTGCGGGAGGAAGGCTACCGGCTGGAGTCCATCGCCATCATTGAGGACATGGACTGGCAGACGCAGACCATCCGCTTCCGCGAACAGCCCAAACGACAACTTGGAAAGACAAACATTAAAATAGGCAAATAGAACTACGCTATGAAGACAGACAAGCAGAATCAGTATCAGCTGGATGGTCAGGTGCCACTATTGTAGGCCTCAGAGATGGAAACAGTCATAATGCCTCAACGAAGAAGAATATGATAACCGAACAAGACCGTGCATTTATGCGTGAAGCCATTCGTCTGGCCAATGAGAGTGTGGAACGCGGTGGCGGGCCTTTTGGGGCTGTCATTGTGAAGGACGGTGAGATAGTTGCCGGCAGCAGTAACAGTGTTACTATAGACAACGACCCGACGGCCCACGCCGAGGTGAACACCATCCGCGAAGCATGCCGCCGGCTCGGCACCTTCGACCTCTCGGGCTGCACCATCTATACTTCGTGCGAACCGTGCCCTATGTGTCTTGGTGCCATCTACTGGGCACGCATCAGCCGTATCTTCTACGGCAACAACCGTAAGGATGCTGCTGACATCCAGTTTGCCGACGACTTCATCTACGAGGAGCTGGAGCGTCCTCTGGAGACCCGTACCGTACCCATCATCCCCCTGTTGCGCGACGAGGCTCTTGTCACGTTCCGCCGCTGGAGTGAGAAAGCAGACAAACGAGAATACTGATGAACTACAAGGCAACACTACCGATTGTTCTGCTGACATTGTCGGCAATGGTCCTGACGGCGTGGCTCATGCCCGAGCGACTGAAATAAAAATAATGTCTTATGATACATATTAAGGAGGAAGCAGCGAGATGTCTGCTA
>CAMHIM010000056.1 GCA_946185225.1 uncultured Prevotellaceae bacterium | reverse complement strand
TCTAGTCTTTCTAGAACTTCTAGGCCCCCTAGTGTTTCCAGCATCATCTTCACTGGCGACATCCTCCTGGACCGGGGGGTACGCCGGGTTATCGAGCGGAAAGGCGCTGACTGCCTCTTCACCACGCAGGTCGACTCCCTCTTTCGGTCGGCCGACATCGTAGTGGGCAACCTGGAGTGCCCCGCCACGCACATCAAGGCACCTGTCCAAAAGCGCTTCATCTTCCGTGCCGAGCCGGAATGGCTGCAAGTACTCAAAAAGCACGGCATCACCCATCTGAACCTGGCCAACAACCACGCCATTGACCAAGGACGACGGGGACTGATGGACACCAAAGAAAGAATCCGGCAGACAGGAATGACTCCCGTCGGGGCAGGACGCACCATGAGCGAGGCCGCCCAACCCATACTGCTCACCCAGCAGCCACGCAAGGTCTGGCTGGTCAGTTCACTACGCCTCGCCCTCGAAAACTACGCCTACCTCACCGACAAGCCCTGTGTCAGCCAGGAACCGATGGATTCACTCCTTTCTCGCATCAGGACGCTGCGCCGACAGGATGCCAAGGCCGTGATTATCGTATCGCTGCACTGGGGTGGCGAGAACACTGCGACACCCGTACCCCATCAGCGACTGGAGGCTCACCGGCTCATCAACGCCGGCGCAGATATGCTCATCTGCCATCACACCCACACGCTACAGACCATTGAGCGCTATCGCGGGCGCGACATCTATTATAGTATCGGCAATTTCATCTTTGACCAGCAAAAGCCCATCAACAGCAAGGCCTGCCTTGTCAAAGTCAATGTCACCAAAGACAAGGTTTCGACAACTGCCATCCCTATCCACATCAAGCACTGCATACCTCATCTCAAACAATAGCATTTACCGCTTATGCCTCATCCTTTAGACAAATTCCAGTATTGCCCTGTATGCGGCAGTCCACACTTCGACATCAACAACTTCAAGAGCAAGAAGTGCCACGACTGCGGCTTCACCTACTACGCCAATCCCTGTTCAGCAACGGCGGCTTTTATCCTGCGACCCGGCAGCGACGGACGCGAGGAACTGCTCGTCGTCAGGCGAGCCAAGAACCCTGCCAAGGGGACACTCGACCTGCCCGGAGGATTCTGCGACATGCAGGAGACCGTGGAGGAAGGTATGCAGCGGGAAATCAAGGAGGAGACAGGACTGGACATTACCGACATGGAGTACCTCTTCTCCTCGCCCAACGAATACCTGTACAGCGGCATGTACGTCCACACGCTTGACATGGACTTCCTGGTGCGCGTGCCACGCGACGCCGACGTCCGTGCCGCCGACGATGCCGCCGAGGCACTCTGGATTCCCGTTGACGAAGTCAACCCCGACGATTTCGGTCTCACCAGCATCCGAAATGCCGTCATCCGTTTTCTCACCAATCGTTAAGAAATTAAAAAAACGACTATATATATAAGGTGTAACCAAATCTTTTCTCTACTTTTGCAGCCCGTAAAACAAAATATACGTAATTATGCAAAAGAATCTGGTTATCGTCGAGTCGCCTGCCAAGGCCAAGACGATTGAGAAGTTTTTGGGCAAGGACTTCAAGGTCATGTCGAGCTACGGCCACATACGTGACCTGAAGAAAAAAGAACTCAGCATCGACGATACTACACTGGAACCGGAATACGAGATTCCTGACGAGAAGAAGAGACTGGTCAGCGAACTGCGCACCAACGCCAAGAAAGCAGAAAAGGTGTGGCTGGCTTCCGATGAAGACCGCGAGGGAGAAGCCATTTCCTGGCACCTGTGCGAGGTGCTGGGGCTGGACGAGGAGAAGACCAACCGCATCGTGTTCCATGAGATTACCAAACCCGCCATCCTGGAGGCCATCAAGCATCCGCGCCATCTGGACATGAACCTGGTGAACGCCCAGCAGGCCCGTCGCGTACTGGACCGCTTGGTAGGCTTCAAGCTGTCGCCCGTGCTGTGGCGCAAGGTGAAACCTGCCCTGTCAGCCGGACGCGTGCAGAGCGTTGCCGTACGCCTCATCGTGGAGCGTGAGCGCGAGATACAGGCTTTTGAGAGCGAAGCCTACTACAGCGTGAACGCCACTCTTGCCATTCTAAACCCCGACGGCTCGGCCTCTGAGGTCAAAGCCATCCTGGACACACGCTTCAAGACTGCCACGGAAGTGGAGCAGTTCTTGGAGCAGTGCAAGGACGCCACCTTCACTGTGGAGAGCATCCAGAAGAAACCGCTCAAGCGCACACCGGCTCCTCCCTTCACCACCAGCACGCTGCAGCAGGAGGCCGCCCGCAAACTGGGATTCACCGTAAGCCAGACCATGATGGTGGCACAGCACCTATATGAAAACGGTCACATCACCTACATGCGTACCGACTCCGTCAACCTCTCCGGCCTCTGTATCAACGCCAGCAAGGAGGAGATTGTCAACATCTACGGCGAGAACTACAGCAAGCCGCGTCAGTACCGCACCAGCTCGAAGGGAGCCCAGGAGGCACACGAGGCCATACGCCCTACCTACATGAACCAGCAGACCATCGAGGGGACGACACAAGAACGGAAACTCTACGAACTTATCTGGAAGCGTACCATCGCCTCACAGATGGCCGATGCCGAGATAGAGAAAACCACAGTGGACATCAGCATCTCCACACAGAACGCAAAGTTCATCGCACAGGGCGAAGTAGTGAAGTTCGACGGCTTTATCAAGGTCTACCGGGAGTCCATCGAAGAGGACGAACAAGACGATGCCTTCATGGACAAGTCAAACGGCACTGCCGACTACGGCCACATACTACCGCCCCTCAAGAAAGGAATGCCGCTGACCAGACGCGAGATACAGGCTACAGAGCGGTTCAGCATAGGACCGGCACGTTATACGGAAGCATCGCTCGTACACAAGTTGGAGGAACTGGGCATCGGACGCCCGTCAACCTACGCCCCGACCATATCCACCATCCAGCAGCGCGAGTACGTGGTCAAGGGTGACAAGAAGGGCGAAGAGCGCAGCTATAACATCATCGCCCTAAAAGGAAAGCAGATTACCGAGAAGCAGCGTAAGGAAATGGTGGGCTCGGACAAAGGCAAACTGCTGCCGACAGACATCGGCATCGTCGTGAACGACTTCCTCTTGGAGAACTTCCCTGCCATCATGGACTACAACTTCACCGCTAAAGTGGAGCATAGCTTCGACCGCATTGCCGAGGGCAAGGAGAAATGGGGCAAGATGATGAAGGGATTCTACAAAGACTTCGAGCCTACTGTAGAGAAGACCATGAACGCCCGCCACGAACACAAGGCCGGCGAACGACTGCTGGGAAATGACCCGAAGACCGGCAAGCCCGTCTTCGTGAAGATAGGACGTTTCGGCCCCGTGGTACAGATTGGATCTGCAGAAGACAAAGAGAAACCGAAGTTTGCCCAGCTTCCCAAGGAGCAAAGCATGGAAGGCATCACCTTGGAGGAGGCCATAGAACTATTCAAGCTCCCCCGCGAACTGGGCGAATATGAAGGTACAGCCATTGTCATCGGAGCAGGACGCTTCGGGCCTTACGTCCTCCACGAGAATAAGTACACGTCGCTGCCCAAGGGTGCCGACCCCCTGTCCATTACTCTGGAGGAGGCCATCGCACTCATTGAGGAGAAACGCAGGCAGGACTCACAGAAGCACCTGAAATCTTTTGACGAGGACAGCAAGTTGGAAGTACTCAACGGCCGCTACGGCCCCTACCTGGCCTACGACGGCAAGAACTACCGACTGCCGAAGAACCTGCACGAAAAAGCCTCCGCACTGACCTACGAGGAGTGCATGAACATTATCAATAAAGGCTGACACCTGTGAGGCGGATTATCCTGATAGGCTATATGGGAGCGGGAAAGACCACCGTCGGCAAAGCCCTCTCCAAGGAAATGGGCATCCCATTCTACGACCTGGACTGGTACATAGAGAGCCGCATGCGCAAGACGGTCTCCCAACTCTTTGCCGAGCGCGGCGAGGAGGGGTTCCGCAAGATAGAGCACAACATGCTACATGAGGTGGCGGAATTCGAGAACGTCATCCTCAGCTGCGGAGGAGGCACGCCCTGCTTCTTTGACAATATAGACTACATGAACCAACAGGGAGACGTCGTTTACCTGAAGGCAAGCCCCGAAGTGCTCTACAAGCACCTGCTCATGGGAAAGACCGACCGGCCGCTGCTGAAAGGCAAGACGCCTGAGGAACTGATAGCCTACATCCGTGAGCAGCTGGCCTACCGCGAGCAGTTCTATTCGAAAGCACGTAACATCATTGACGTCAGTCTGATGGACAACTACGACAAGATAAAGATTACCATTGAGAAACTTCGTGAAACCCTCTGTCTCTAACATCTAAGAAAATACCGCGTATGAAGAAATGGACGATTGACGACTCCAAGGAACTTTACAACATCAACGGGTGGGGTACCAGTTACTTCGGCATCAACAACGAAGGTAATGTCTACGTAACACCCTGTAAGGACGGCACGCAGATAGACCTCCGTGAGGTAATGGACGAACTGTCGCTTCGTGACGTTACGTCTCCCGTGCTGCTGCGCTTCCCTGACATTCTGGACAACCGTATCGAGAAGACATGGAGCTGCTTCAAGAAAGCTGCCGAAGAATATGACTACAAGGCAGAGAACTATGTAGTGTTCCCCATTAAGGTCAACCAGATGCAGCCTGTCGTTGAAGAAATCATCTCCCACGGCCGTAAGTTCAACCTCGGCATTGAGGCTGGCTCAAAGCCAGAGTTGCATGCTGTCATTGCCGTGCAGTGCCAGAGTGACAGCATCATCATCTGTAACGGCTATAAGGACCAGTCATACATTGAACTGGCCCTGCTGGCACAGAAGATGGGCAAGCGCATCTTCATTGTGGTGGAAAAGCCCAACGAACTGGACATCATTGCCCGCGAAGCCAAGAAACTGGGCGTCCGTCCTAACATAGGAATCCGCATCAAGCTGGCCTCCAGCGGTAGCGGGAAATGGGAAGAGAGCGGTGGCGACGCCTCGAAGTTCGGACTGACAAGTGCCGAACTCCTGGAGGCCCTGGAGATGCTCGACAAGAAGGACATGCGTGACTGTCTGCGCCTCATCCACTTCCATATCGGTAGCCAGATAACGAAGATTCGCCGCATACAGACCGCCCTGCGAGAGGCATCACAGTTCTATGTGCAACTGCATAAGATGGGCTATAACGTTGACTTCGTGGACTGTGGCGGCGGGCTGGGCGTCGACTACGACGGTACACGCTCCCCGTCGAGCGAGAGTTCTGTCAACTATTCTATTCAGGAGTACGTCAACGACTGTATTTATACCTTTGTAGATGCAGCCAACCGCAACAACATTCCCCACCCCAACCTGATTACAGAGAGCGGACGCTCACTGGCAGCCCACCATTCCGTACTGGTGATTGACGTGCTGGAAACTGCCTCGCTGCCAGAGATGCCGGAGGAGTTTGAGCCCGACGAGAACTCACACCAGCTGGTAAAAGACCTGTATGACATATGGGACAACCTCTCGCCGCGCAACGTGTTGGAAGACTGGCACGATGCCGAGCAGATACGCGAAGAGGTGCTGGACCTCTTTTCCCACGGCATCGTAGACCTGAAGACACGTGCCGAGATAGAGGCGATGTATTGGAGCGTTTGCCATGAGATTCATGCCCTGGCCAAAAACTTAAAGCATATCCCCGAAGAGCTGATGAACATCGACAAGCTGCTGGCAGACAAGTACTTCTGCAACTTCTCGCTATTCCAGTCGCTGCCCGACTCATGGGCTATTGACCAGATATTCCCCATCATGCCTATCCAGCGACTCAACGAACGCCCCACGCGCAACGCCACCATTCAGGACATAACCTGCGACTCGGACGGCAAGATAGCCAACTTCGCCACCAATCGCCATAATTCCCACTCCCTGCCGGTTCACACACTGAAGAAGAATGAGAACTATTACCTTGGCGTTTTCCTCGTCGGTGCCTATCAGGAGATTCTGGGCGACATGCACAACCTCTTCGGTGACACCACTGCCGTACACATCTCGGTGAAGGACAGCAGCTATCACATTGACCAGATTATTGACGGCGAAACCGTGGCAGAAGTACTTGACTACGTACAGTATGACCCCAAGAAGCTGGTGCGCCAGTTGGAAGTATGGGTAGCCAAGAGCGTAAAGCAAGGAAGAATCTCTCTGGAGGAGGGCAAGGAGTTTCTTTCGAACTACCGCTCCGGGCTCTACGGATATACTTATTTGGAATAGCAGATTCGGATAGTTTGACTAGCCTGGCTAGAATAGCTAGCCTATCTAGAATGTCTAGCCAGGCTAGAAGAAACAACAGACCATGAAAGAGAAACTGACCATCGTAAAAGTAGGAGGCGCCGTCGTCGAGGACGAGGCGCAACTCATGCAGTTATTGAAGAACTTCAGCGCCATCCCCGGCCGTAAGGTGCTTGTACACGGCGGCGGGCGACGGGCTACCAAAGTAGCCGCCCTGCTGGGCATCGAGACACACATGATTAACGGCCGGCGCATCACCGACGCCGAGATGCTTGAGGTGGTAACGATGGTATACGGCGGACTAGTGAACAAGAACGTCGTTGCCCGACTACAGTCGTGTGGCGTGAACGCTGTCGGGCTCTGCGGAGCTGACGGAAACATCATACGCTCCCACAAGCGTCCCCTGAAAGACGGTGTCGACTACGGTTTCGTCGGCGATGTCGACCAGGTAGACTACAAGACGCTGGCTGCCATGATAGAAAGTGGCATGACGCCTGTCATTGCCCCACTGACACACGACGGACAGGGCAACATTCTAAACACCAATGCCGACACCATGGCCTCGGAAACAGCCAAGGCGCTGGCCAACCTCTACGATGTCACACTTATCTTCTCCTTCGAGAAGAAAGGGGTGCTCCGTAATCCGGACGACGATGACAGCGTCATACCCGTCATCACACGTACCGACTTCACACACTATCAGGCTGACGGCACCATCAGTGGAGGCATGCTGCCCAAGATTGAGAACGCACTGGCCGCCGTGGAGGCCGGCGTGGGACGGGTCATCATCACCCTGGCCACCGCCATTGACGGACAGCACGGTACCGTCATACAATAAAAATTATCTTTTTCCTGTAACTTTTTCCCACATTGAATCGTCTCTACTATTAGAGAGGATGAAGAACATCGATTTCCGTACAGACATCCTGCCGCTGAAGAACGAACTCTACAGACTGGCGCTCCGCATCACTCTCAACCATGCGGAAGCAGAAGATGTGGTACAGGAGACGATGATAAAGGTGTGGAACCGGCGTGAGAGCTGGCAGGAGATAGAGAACATCGAGGCCTTCTGTCTCACCATCTGCAGAAACCTCGCTCTCGACAAGATGAAACGGATGGACAACCAGGCACTGGTGCTTGACGAAGAAAACCACGACCCACCTGACTACAGCCATCACGCCAACCCAGAGGAGCGGGCTATTCAGCAGAACCGCATTGAACTGGTCAGAGACATTATCAACCACCTGCCCGAAAAACAACGCAGCGTTATGCAACTGCGCGAGATGGAGGGAAAGAGCTACAAGGAGATAGCATGCATTCTCGACATTAGCGAGGAACAAGTGAAGATAAACATTTTCCGCGCAAGACAGATCATTAAACAACGATTCACCCAAACCGAGAAATATGGACTATAAGTACATCGAACAGTTACTGGACCGCTACTGGCAAGGCGAGACCACCCTTGAGGAGGAAGCCATCCTGCGCGCCTTCTTCGCACAGAAAGACGTGCCGGCCGCACTACAGCGCTACCAGCCCCTCTTCGCCTATGAGAGCGAAGAAAAAGAGCAGGACGTGCTGGGCGACGACTTTGAAGCCCGTATCCTATCCATGACCGAAGGGACAACGATGGTGCAGGCACGTACCATCCGGCTTACCGACCGGCTCATGCCGCTGTTCAAGGCAGCCGCCGTGGTGGCCATCATCCTTACACTGGGGAATGCCGCACAACTATCCATGCAACCCCAACCGTCAAACGACGAAATCGACTACGCCTCCTATAAGGACACTTATCAGGACCCGTCCATGGCCTACGACAACGTGGAGAATGCCCTGCAACTGGTGTCAGAAGGCATGAGCCAGATTGCAGAGGCCGACTCCATGACGACAACCCGATAAGAACAAGAGAATGAGACGCGTTCTTTGTTTATTGACACTGGTGATGACCGTCACCCTCGTCCACGCACAGCGCGGACAGGACTTCGCCTCCAAGTACATCGGTCTCTGCAAGGGCGACTCCAGCATACAATGTGTCACGGTAAGCCCGAAGATGGTGGAGCAACTGCTGAAAAGCGGCGACTATGACAACAACGAGAGTATCAAAGAGGCGCTGACCAAGCTGAAGAGCGTGCGCGTTATTACAGTAACCGACAATGGCAAGGACTACTACGAACGGGCAGAGAATCTGCTGAAGAAGAATGCCCGCCGCTTCCATCAGGACAAGGCCTACCAGACGGGACAACAGCAAAGAGCCTTCTATACCAGGAAGGACAAGAAGGGGAATCCGGTGGAGTTGGTGATGCTGTACAACAACAACGAGGCCGAGAAGACCATTATCGTCAACCTGACTGGAACACTTGATGAGGGATTCATCCGTTCCGTGGCAAGGCACTTTGAAAAGAAACGAGAATTTTCTAAGCTTTCTAACAAATAATAAACCGAAGAAACTGTGAAGTTTCTATTTCTCTCAAATTTTTCATAACATACTAACGAAGGAAAGAGGCACCCCGCGGGGTGCCTCTTCCATTTTTATGCTGTCTCACGCTTGTTATGCCGTTTTCCGCATCCGCAGGTTCAGCTGGAATAATGCCGGAAGAAGAATGCACAACGAGAATGCCACAGCCATCAGGACATACTGCTCACTACCCAGCACGTTAACCAATTTCAAATCGGGGTCAGGGTATAGGTTATAGACAACGTAGGCAATGGTGTTGTTCACCCAGTGATAGGCCACGGCAGGTACGATGCTGCCCGTGCGCCAGTACATCCAGCCCAACAGCAACCCGACGAGGAATGCATGGGGCATCTGAGCAGGATTGGCATGCGCCAGCGTAAAGAATAATGCCGACAGCACGATGGCCGTCCACGGCGAGAAACGACTTTCAAGCAACTGGCGCAGAATGGCACCACGGAACACCATCTCCTCGGCCAGCGGGGCCAGCAAACCGATGACAAAGTAGCCCCAGCGATTACGGAGTATCATGTCAAACTCATCCTTCACGAGATTCAGCAGCTCTGGCATCTGCTCCTGTAACCACATGGAAGGAACAATGGCCCCCACAGCGGCCAGCGAACACCAGCAAAGCACCCCCCAGGGACGGGACTGTACATAGCAGCGGCTTACCGTGACCCACTTCATGTAGAGGAACACTGCAATGGTTGCCAGGCTCGTGGCCGTCATCGTAACGATGAGTGCAACGGGGTTCTGCTCTTGCGGAGCACCCTCCAGCAACGTCATGACGCCACTGACAGTATATCCCACGGCCAGTTGTATGGCCACGAAGACCAGGAAAAAAATAATCGCTTTCTTCATATTCCTTTGTTTAGTATGGTTTCTGCTTTCTCCGCATCCCGACGGAGCTGAGCTGTCAGTGCCTCCATGGACGAGAAACGTCTCTCGTCACGGAGCCGTCTCACGAAGCTGACGGTCATGCGCTGTCCGTAAAGACTCCCCTCATACTGGAAGATGTGGGTCTCAAGCGTCTGGCGCTGTCCGTCGAAGGTAGGACGCGTACCGATATTCATCATGCCGTGCCACTGCCTCTGTGCAGCCTCCAGCTGCACCGTCACGGCATAAACACCAGGGGCTGGCAGCAGTTTCTCAGGAGCGTCAGGTTCCAGATTGGCCGTTGGGAACCCCATAGCGGTACCTATATGCTCGCCGACAACGACACGTCCGGACAACGTATAAGGACGTCCCATACAGCGGAAGGCCTCTGTCACGTCGCCTTCGGACAGGCTTTGCCTCACATGGGTAGAACTGATGCTACCCGACGGAGCGATGCTCAACTGGCGCACCGGCATGCCCAGTTCCTGACCGTAGCGCCGGAAGTCCTCCATGCCTTCGGTACGGCCGCGACCGAATTGATTGTCATACCCCATCAGCAGCGTACGCACCTGCAGCTGTTCGCTGAGCACATGCTCCATGAACTCCCGGCCTGTCAGGGCAGCCATTACCACGTCGAACCGCAGTACGACAAGCTGGTCAATGCCTGTCTGCTCCAGGCACTGCTGTTTCTCGTCAAGGGTCGTCAGCAACTGAGGTTTCCATTCTGGATGCACCACCTGGCGGGGGTGCCGCTCAAAGGTGATAACCGTTGAGGCCAGCCCCTGCCGACGGGCTTCCTCCATCACCTGACTCACCACATAGCGATGCCCCAGATGTACACCGTCAAAGAACCCTACCGTAGCCACAGAGGGCTGCAGTTCGGCACAAGCTTCAGACAGACTATAGTATATCGTTTTCATTGTCTTTTCCACAGTCGGTAAAGTTCGCCCAGCCATAGCACCGGTGACGTGATGACAAACAGCACCAGCCAATCATGAAAATCCAGTGGGACAGTACGGAACATGTCACCGCCAAACTGCACGATGAGCCACTGGCCCGCCAGAATCATCAACAGCACCAGCACAAAACCGCGTCCCCGGAAAAGGTGACGGAAGGCTGAGTGGCTGGAGAAGAGTGACTTGGCGTTGAAGAGGTTCCACCACTGCAGCATGACAAACAACGTGAAGAAACGCGTAAGCTCTTTGTCTTCGACGCCATCATGCGCCTCCATCCAGCATAGGCAGACGAAGGTCAGCAGGAAGAACAGCAATCCCCAGCCGGCAATGGCCCACATCATGGACCGCGTAATAATGAATTCCTGCCTGGTGCGGGGAGGGACGTCCATGACCTCATGCGAAGGAGGCAGTGAGGCCAGAGCCATGGCGGCAAAGGTATCCATGATGAGATTTACCCAGAGTATCTGCGTCACCGTCAAAGGTAGTTCGGTGCCGATGACGGAACCGCCAAGCACCAGCAACAGCGCCGTGACGTTGACCACAAGCTGGAAGAAGATGAACCGCTGGATATTGCGATACAGGGAGCGTCCCCACTCTACGGCACGGACGATGGAACGGAAGGAGTCGTCGAGGATGGTGATGTCGCTGGCTTCCTTGGCTACGCTGGTTCCGGAGCCCAGCGAGAGTCCTACATGGGCGTAGTTCAGTGCGGGAGCATCGTTGGTACCGTCACCCGTCACGGCCACTACCATGCCCTGTCGCTGGAGCATGTCCACCAGCCTCTGTTTGTCAGCCGGTCGCGCCCGTGACATCACGCGGAGTAAAGGGGCAGCCCGGAGGGCTTCTTCATCGGAGAGCGCGGCAAATGCCGCACCCGACATCTCTGTATAGGGCATGCCCGTCGCCTCGGCCAGAATACCTATCTCGCGGGCTATCTCACGGGCAGTCGCCTCATTGTCACCCGTCACCACCTTGACCTCGATTCCCGCACGCTGGCAGTCGGCAACGGCCTTGGGAACATCAGGACGCAGGGGGTCGCTGATGGCACATAATGCCTGCAGCCGCAGGGCTCCGTCATTCCCGGCAGCAGCAAAAGCCAGCGTCCGCATGGCTTTCTGCTGGTAGCCTAATAGCACTTCCTCCGCGCGTACACGCTCCTTATCACTGATGTCACACATACCAAGTACCACCTCAGGAGCACCCTTCACAAAACGCAGTCTGCCGCCGCCCCTGCCGATGACAGTCTCCATGTATTTACGTTCTGTCGAGAATGGCTGACGGCTGACGATACGGTCTGCCGACCTCAACAGGCGGTAGTCGGTTCCCTGCTGGCGGAGCCATCGCAGCAAGGCCACCTCCGTCGGGTTACCTATACCGCTGTCACCATCCAGATCAGCCGTCGTGTTGCAGGCAACCTGCTCCATGAACGACTCCATATCGGTCCCGTACTCCGTCATGACTTCCATCACTGTCATGCGGTTCTGTGTCAGCGTACCAGTCTTATCGGTGCAGATGACGTTGACGGCCCCCATGGTCTCACAAGCATGGAGCTTGCGCACGAGATTGTTGGACTTTAGCATGCGACGCATGTTGAGAGCCAAGGCCAGTGTGACAGCCATGGGCAGACCTTCAGGAACAGCCATGACAATAAGCGTCACAGCCATCATAAAATAACGCAGGACAACCTCGGCCATTCCCAGATAGTCCGTCGTATGCCAGAGGTCGTCGGTAAGGATGTCGTGAACCAGGAAGGTAACGAAAGCCAGGCTGGAAACGGCGGTTCCCACCTTGCTGATGAGCCTGGCCAGACGGTCAAGCTGCATGTTCAGCGGTGTCTTGACAGCGGTCAGCTCGGTAGCCTGACGCGCCACACGTCCTATCTCGGTAGCATCGCCAACGGCAGTGACGACAAAGCGTCCGCTGCCCGACATCACCATGGACGAACGCAGTAGCATGTCACAGGAGTAGGCCGTGCTTGTGCTGTCCGAAGAGGGCTCCGTCTGTTTCGTGGTAATCGATTCGCCCGTCAGGCTCGACTCGTCCACCTGAAGGTCTGTAGCCTCCAGGAGCGTTCCGTCGGCGGGCACCTCGTCGCCCGTCTCGACGATGACGACGTCGCCCACCACCACTTCACGACGGGGCACGGCGGTGACCCGACCGTCACGGAAGACCTTCACCTGCTGCTCCTCGTCCACCTGTGTCAGCAACTGGAAGCGTCGGGCAGCATCGCGCTCGAAGTAGAAACCGACGGTAGTGGCAAAGAAGACGGCTACGATGATACCGACAGTCTCCACGTACTCACCACTAAAAAAGGCCATAGCCAACGAGACGACTGCCGCAACCAAGAGGATGCGGATAATGGGGTCTTCATACTTCTCCAGATACAGGCGCCACATGCTACGGCGGCGCGGAGGGGTCAGCACGTTCTCCCCGTGCTGTTGACGGCTCTCCTCAACCTGGGTGGAAGATAATCCGTACAAGCTACTTACGTCACTACTGAATGACTTTTCCATTGCGGGTGCAAAGTTACTGAAAGTCGAGAGCAGAACAAAAGAAATCATTCTTTTTTTTGCCGAGACGAAGTAACTTCGCAACGCTCGTCATGAAGTTACTGATTACAGCCACTCCACACGCCCTTTTGCCCCTTAAAATGTTAAAAACATGAAATTATGTTTCCGTCATGGGGGATTATCCAAATAAAATTGTAATTTTGCACCACATTTCGGACTTGTAGCTCAGTTGGTTAGAGCAACAGACTCATAATCTGGAGGTCCCAG
>CAMHIM010000055.1 GCA_946185225.1 uncultured Prevotellaceae bacterium | reverse complement strand
CCCGAGCGTCTGCGTCCGCTTCTCCTTTCGAAAGCCCAGCAGAAACGCGCCGCAGCCGAGCAACAGTTATCGTTCGATTTTCAGGAAGACAATCCGTAAAATTCTGCACACTTATCCAAGTTTTTCTTGGTTTTCTGTGCAGATTTTTATGTTCCTACTTTTGCCGTCTGCTTAAAAGTATTACTAAAATAAATAATTCTTTTTTTATAAAAAACATCCGCGAAGGATGTAACAATTTCGCCTTTACATATTGTAATTTATGGAAAAGTACTATTTTTGTAGTCGAAATAAGAATATTGAGTTATGTGATTAGTGATGCTGGTATATACCTTCGATAATACGCTGGATGGGCTGTTGACTGCTGTATTCAACAGTTTTTTTTCCCACCAACAGCCAGATTTCCTGCTGGCGGAGGGAGAACAGTTGCCTCTGTTTGTTGACCGACAGTATCGGGTAGTGACGGACAGCGAGAAGGCCGGGCGTGTGTGGAGGGGCTTGGAGAAGCAACTTTCCAAAGACGGGCTGCACATGATTACTGTCAGCTGGATGTCTGAAGAACGGGCGTTGAACCAGCCGCTCTTTAACTTTATCTGTAAGGTATTCCGGCTGAAGGTGAAGGACTTCGAGCGCAATGCCTCAGACCCTGATGTTCTGGCTGTCAGGAATACCTGTCGGCGGGTGCTACATGAGCAGTTGCGCATGAAGCAGTTCATCCGTTTTCAGAAGGCGAAGGACGGCACCTACCTCGCCGTTGTCTCGCCCGACCACAACGTGCTGCCCCTCATTACCAACCACTTCCAGGACCGTTTCAACGACCAGCCTTGGCTCATCTATGATGCCAAGCGGCACTATGGGTACTACCATGACGGGAAGGCCGTCATACGCGTGACCTTTGAGGACGAGACCTCTGTGCCTTTCGACCTTTCGAACGGCAAGTTGGATGCCGAGATGTTGAGCGAGAACGACAGAATATTCCAGGACCTCTGGCGCACCTACTTCAAGGCTATCTGCATCAAGGAGCGCATGAATCCCAAGAAGCAGCTTAGCGACATGCCCCGCCGCTATTGGAAATATATGACTGAGAAGAATTAAAAAATATAGATAATGAAAGACAATCAGAACGAGACATTCCCCCTTGTCGATGAGGAGGGTACGGTAATTGGCAAGGCCACACGTGGCGAGTGCCATAGTGGTTCGAGACTGCTGCATCCTGTGGTTCATTTGCATGTTTTTAATGTGCAGGGTGACGTCTATCTGCAGAAACGGCCTGACTGGAAGGACATCCAACCAGGCAAGTGGGACACTGCTGTAGGCGGACATGTTGATTTTGGCGAGACACCTGAGGATGCGTTGCGTCGTGAGGTGCGTGAGGAACTGGGCATTACGGACTTCACCCCCACGTTCATCGGCAAGTATGTGTTTGAAAGCCAGCGCGAACGCGAATTGGTGTATGTAAACCGCACAACCTATGAAGGAGAGATACGCCCCTCGAAGGAAGAACTCGACGATGGCCGCTTTTGGACGATGCAGGAAGTTCGCGAAGCAATAGGTCTGGGCGTGCTGACACCCAATTTTGAGAACGAGTTCCGACGTTTCTTCCTCGAAAAGATAGAGAAATACCGTTTGCTCACGGCACAGATTCGTGCGCTGATAGAAGGTGAGACAGACAACATTGCCGTGATGGCCAACGTCTGTGCTGCCATCCACGAGACGATGGGTTTCTTCTGGACGGGATTCTATCGGGTACAGGACAATGAATTACTCCTTGGCCCCTTCCAAGGTCCTGTAGCCTGTATGCACATCGGATTCGGACACGGTGTATGTGGTACGGCATGGAAGCAGCGCCAGACCATCGTGGTGCCTGACGTCGAGCAGTTCCCTGGGCATATAGCCTGTAGCAGTCTCTCGCGCTCAGAGATTGTCGTTCCCGTGCTTTCAAAAGACGGTAAGGTCTTGGCTGTTCTCGATATTGACAGTAAGGAACTTTCTACCTTCGATGATACAGACCGTCACTGTCTGGAGGACATCTGCCAGCTGATTGCGCCACTACTGGGCTAAATGGGTTTCCCTAAGCCCGCCACCCGTCTGCATTGCGACTTCTTGAATGAGCAAAAAAGGCGAAATCGTTACTTTTTTGGAAAAAACATATCGCGTTTGCAAGATTTTCTTTAACTTTGCATGCAAGTTTTCAAAAGAGGAAAACATGGTACGTGAGGATAGTTTGTGTATAATACAACAAGGACGAAAGAAAATAGAAGGAATTTATAATAAGTAAGTTATGAAGAAATTATTACTTATTATCGTAGCCGCCATGATGACTTCAATAAGCACACAGGCGCAGAAACAGCCCACAGGCATGCGGGTGGAAGTGACCGAGGTCGAGACCGACAACGGCGAGTACTCCATCTTCACCTATAAGGATACTGACGAGAACGACAGTTTCTGTTACTATCTTAGTCTGGGGCGTGTCACCGACTTCCTCGGTGCCAGCGAGATTCTTGGCGTAGAGATAAAGAACATCCACGAGGTCACCATCTGCCTTGGTGCTACCACCGACGAAGCCCTGGCCACCATTGGCTCCATCCTCGACCTTTATGACAAGGACGTGGATACCATGGTAGAGTTCCAAGGACGTGCTGCTACCAGTGGCTTCCAGCTTGGCGGGGCGGTCGCCGTCACCTGCACCGTGGTGAAGAAAATGCTGGGCGGCAAGCGTCTGCAGTTCCTCTTCCCCAGTGGCAAGCGCCAGGCCCGCGCCTACCTCTCAAAATCCACGCTCAAAGAACTCCGCACGGGTTTCAAGTTTGACATCAAGCTTCATCCGAAACGACACCGCAAGCAATGAAAAGGTAAAAAGAATTTATTCAGTAACAAATGATGAACAAGAACAAGTGGATATTGACCTGCGGTCGAGCCTGCTCACGCTCGGCAAACAGCGCATCGACCAGAGCGTGCGCCGAGTATTGAAACTGAAAAAGCAAATAAAACAATCTTAATGTCTTCATCATGAAACAATCAAAGCTATGGATGCCCTGTGTCGCAATGCTCTGCTTAGTCTTAAGCGGATGTACTGCCAACCAGAAGAAGGAGCATAAGACGGATTATGTCAGTGTCAAGACCATACGGGCAGATGCCAGTACTCACATTGTTGGCAAGAACTACGAGGGCACCATTGAGGAGGAAGATGGTGCCAATGTATCATTTGGGGTTATAGGTAATGTCATCAAGGTGATGGCAGAGGAAGGGCAGTTCGTCAGGAAAGGACAGGCTCTGGCCGAAGTTGACGGGCAGAATGTGCGTAATGCTCATGAGATCAGTGCGGCCACGCTGAGTCAGGCCGAAGATGCCTACCGTCGGCTGAAAGACCTCTATGACAAGGGGACCCTTCCGGAAATCAAGATGGTGGAGATGGAAACCAACCTGGCCAAGGCGCGTGCTGCCGAGGCAATATCGAGGAAATCGGTCGGCGAGATTGTACTGCGTGCACCGTTTGACGGCTACGTAGCTTCTGCCGGTGTACATGAAGGTGCCAGCGTAGTGCCAGGCATGACAGGGTTCCGACTGGTAAAGATTGACCGGGTGAAAGTGCGACTGTCAGTACCTGAGAAGGAGATAGGCCAGGTTGCCGTCGGAAAGCTGGTGACGTTCACCGTGAATGCCTTAGGCGACAGTATTTTCTTCGGGAAGATTGTCAGCCGTGGCGTTACGGCCAATCCCATCAACCACGCCTACGGTGTAAAAGCCTTGGTAGACAACCGCCAGCACCTGCTGCTGCCAGGTATGGTGTGCAAGGTGAGGCTGGAAAAGACAGAGGGCGACTATACGATTGTGATACCTCAGCAGGCTGTGCAGATTAGCGGACAGGACAAGTTTGTATGGACGGTACGTGAAGGGAAGGCCCACCGCCAGCCGGTGGTAACGGGTGAAATCCTGAACGAGGGTGTTGTCATCGAGTCGGGACTTACTACCGGCGACATTGTCATCACCGTAGGACAGAACAAAGTGTGTGAGGGGACAAGTGTGAAGACTGAGATGCAACGAGTTCCTGAAAGGTCAAGCGCCCAAGGCGGAGCGAACAACCGCCTGTCGGGAAAAAACTGAAGGGTCTATGGACAGCAAGAAAGCAAGAACCGACTTGGTGGCTTCGGCCATGCGCCACAAAAGCATCACATTGCTGCTGGTGGCGGTGATGATGCTGGCTGGCGTGTTTTCTCTGGTCGTGATTCCCAAGGATGAGTTTCCTGAGTTCCAGATGCCTATAGGACTGGTGGTCGGTCTCTATCCCGGAGCCTCTGAGCTGGAGGTGGAGCAACAGCTGGCCAAGCCTATGGAGGAGTTTCTGTGGACCTTCAAGGAGATAAACAAGAAACGCACGATGTCGCTTAGTTTCAACAACATGTGTGTGGCCGTGGTGTTTGTCAATCCATCAGTGAAAGCAAAGACCGAATTCTGGAACAAGCTGAAGGAACGTCTGCCAGCCCTGAAACTTACCCTGCCTTCCGGTGTGTTAGGCGTGGTGGCCAACGATGACTTTGGAGACTCGTCAGCCATGCTCGTCACCCTGGAGAGTGACGAAAAGACCTACCGTGAGATGGGCGATTACGTGGATGCCCTGAGCGACCGCCTACGCGAGGTGAAGAGTTTGGCAAATATTATCCGTATGGGTGGGCAGAAAGAGCAGTTGACGATTCACCTGGACCGCGACCGCCTGTCAATGTACGGCATCAACACAGCCATGCTCATGAGTAAGCTGTCGGGACAGACGGGGACCCTGTATACCGGCAGTCTGGACGACGGACAACTGAGCAGACCGATACATGTGCAGTCATCCATGAACACGGAGAACGACGTGGCTCAGACCATCGTCAGCAGCGACCCCTCAGGGTTAGTTGTCCGGCTGGGCGACATTGCTACCATTAAACGCGAATATCCTACGCCCAGCCGCTATATCAAGAACAACGGGCGCAAGTGCATACTGCTGTCGCTGCAGATGACACAGGGCAACAACATCGTGAAGTTCGGCAACGAGGTGAAGGCTATTCTCGACGATTACGCACAGACGCTGCCTTCCGACGTACACATCAACGTCATCAGCGACCAGAGTCAGGTGGTTGGTGACTCCATCATGCACTTCCTCACGGAACTGCTTATCGCCATCCTGTCGGTCATTATTGTGGTGATGCTGATGCTGCCGCTACGCGTGGCAGGCGTGGCGGTCATAACGATTCCCATCACTATCTTCGCTTCCATCGCCCTGTTCCTGGCCTTCGGTGTGGAGATTAACTCCGTGACACTGGCAGCACTCATCGTATCGCTGGGTATGATTGTGGACGACAGTGTCGTGGTGGTCGACTGCTATCTGGACAAGCTTGACGCAGGTGTCAGCCGCTGGAAGGCGGCGGTAGAGTCGTCGCGCGAGTTCGTGAAGAGCATCATCACCGCCACGCTGGTCATCTGCCTCACCTTCTTCCCCTTGATTTTCACTACCGACGAGGTGCTGCATGACTTCCTGCAGTGGTTCCCGTATTCCATTACCATTGTGCTCACGGTGTCGCTCCTGGTAGCCATCTTCGTGGTGCCCATCATGCAGCATCAGTTCATCAAGAAAGGTCTTCGGCAGCAGGAGGCGGAGAAGCCACGGAAGCATCCTTCCATCCTTGACTGGACGCAGAAGTGGTACGACCGGTTCATAGAAGCCTGTTTCCGTCACAAGCGCACGACGATGGCTGCCGGACTGGCCGGTATCGTTGTCGGAGGGCTGCTCATGATGCTGATTCCCCAGCGTCTGATGCCGCGTGCAGAACGAAACCAGTTTGCCGTGGACATCATCCTGCCTACAGGCACGTCACTGAGTTACACGGCCCAGATAGCCGACAGTCTGGCCGGCATCCTGCGGCAAGACAAACGCGTAGCCAACCTCACCACCTTCTATGGCAGCGGTTCACCCCGTTTCCACGCCACCTTCATGCCACAGTTCGGGGGCACTCACTTCGCACAGTTCATCGTCAACACCCACAGCGATGCCGAGACACAGGGCATGCTCGACGACTATGCAGAGCAGTATGCCCACTACTTCAGCGATGCACAGGTGCTCTTCCGCCAGATAGAATATTCTGACCGTGCCTATCCTATTGAGGTACAGGTGACTGGCAGTAACCTTGACAGTCTGCATGTGGCTACCGACAGCATTTTCCAACGGCTGGCCCGCAACCCGAACCTGCCTGTCATCGTCAGCAGCTGGGGGGCTTCCGCTGGCCGCCTGGAGGTGGTAATGACTCCTGAGGAGGCCAACCGCATGGGGCTGAGCAAGTCGCTCCTGTCGCTGAACTTCGCCATGCGCTATGGCGGCGGCATTCCCGTCACCTCTGTCTGGGAGGGCGAGAAAGAGCTGGGGGTGGTCATCAAGGATGCCGATGACGGCAAGCAGGACATTGACGACTTCAAGAACATCCGTGTTACAGGTCTGCTGCCCACATTGACTGCCACGCCGCTGTCGCAGGTGGCCGACGTCAAGCCAGGCTGGGGCAACGGCACGATTACGCACATCAACGGCATTCGTACTGCCTCCGTCTTCGGGATGATGGGGCGCCATGCCAAGGTGGGCGAGCTGACACGTGACATCTACAAGGATCTTGAGACGTTGCGGCTGCCCGAGGGTGTGACGCTGAAACAGGGCGGCCAGGCAGCCATGGAGCGCACCTACCGCCCGCAGCTCTACTTAGGCATGGAGATAGCGGTTGTCCTCATTTTCTTCATCATCGTGTTCCATCTGAAGAGCATCCCGCTCACACTGCTAATCATGTACTCGCTGGGAATCTCGATGCTGGGAGGTGCCTTGGGAATGATTGTCTTCAGACAGGAGTTCGGCGCCACCGGTGTGCTGGGCTTTATCACGCTGATGGGCATCATCACCCGTTGCGGCATCATCATGATAGACTATGCCGAAGAGCTGCATGAGCGGCAGGGCATCAGTGTTGCCGAGGCGTCCATACTCTCCGCCAAGCGCCGGTTCCGCCCGGTGTTCCTGACATCGGCTGCGGCCTCCATGGGTGTCATCCCGATGGTTATCAAGAACACACCGCTCTGGGGACCTATGGGCGTGGTCATCAGCATCGGCGCCTTTGTGTCCATGCTGTTCATCATCACGATTATTCCTGTTGGCTATTGTATGGTAAGGAACAAGTTTCAAGTAAACTATGAAGATGAAGAATAACATAATAACAGCCTTCCTGCTGCTAATGGCCGGTCCGTGGTCCATGGCCCATGCGCAGCGTGTCATGACACTGAAGGAGTGCATTGCTGCCGCCAGGACGGGCAACACCCGTGCCAAAGATGCCCAGAACGACATCCTGATGGCCAAGGAACAGCAGAAGTACGCCCGCTCGAAGTACTTCCCCATGCTTGGTGCCTCGGCCTTCCACTTTGAGTCGAGCGAGGAACTCATCAAGATACAACTCCTCGACGACGAGACAGAGCGGGATATTGCGGAGCTGTTCGAGGAGTCAGGCCTTGAGTTCGACAGCACCTTCGGACTCATCAAGCACGGCTCGTCGGCGGGGCTGACCATGATAGAACCGCTCTACACGGGCGGCCGGCTGACGAGCTACAACCGTCTGGCCGACCTGCAGGTGGACGCGCGGAAGATGCTACAGGACGTGGCCGACGACGAGATTGTCATGTCAACGGAGTTCCTGTATTACAAGGTACTGGAACTGCACGAGCTGGACAAGACGCTCGACGCGATGGAAAAGGAGCTGGACAATATCCATCAGGATGCCGTGAACATCTATGAGAACGGTATCGTCAACAAGAACGACGTACTCAGCGTGGAGCTGATACAAGACCAGCTCTCCGCCCTCCGCATCAAGACCGCCAACGGCTGCAGACTGCTGCGGCGGGCACTGGCCAAGTACATCGGCATGGCCGACGAGGACATCGACGTTGACACGACGCTTACGGCTGACATCGTCGAGCCAAAGCAGCTGTGGACGGAAGTCCACCAGGCTCTGGAAAACCGGACGGAGACCCGTCTGCTTGACATCTGGGTGGAGAAGTCGGTACTGGAGCGCAAGATTGCCAAGGCCAGCATGCTGCCCGTCGTGGGTATCGGAGGGACGCTGAACTACAGCAAATACCTTGACAAAGGCCAAACAAAGGCCATCGCCTTTGTGGGTATGCAGATGCCGCTGAGTGCCTTCTGGAGCGAACGTCATGAGTACAAGCGCAAGAAACTGGAGGAAAAGAAGGCCCAGGACTTCCGCATGGACAAGCGGGAACTGATTACCCTGCAGATACAGGATGCCTACGACAACCTGGAGAGCACCTACAAACAGGTGCAGATAGCCGAGAAGAGCATCAGGAGGGCTGAGGAGAACCTACGCATCAACCGCGAACACTACAAGGGCGGGCTCACCACCATGACCGTTCTGCTCGACGCCCAGCGCCAACAGCAGCAGGCTCTAACACAGCACACCTCCGCCGTCAGCGAATACCTGCAGGCCAAGACACGGTATCTCATCCTGACGGGACGACGTGACCATCAAAGATGACGGCGGCTGGAAATGTAAAGATAAATAGCAAGAATTTAACACTTCGGAGCGATGCCTTCCGGAAGCGGGAAAAGGGCTTATGAAGCCATGGCCGGCAGTTGCGAGAGGTTCGCTCCGTAAAAACAGGACAGCACAATGGAGAAACAGGACAGTCTTCTCCGTTTTTTGGGACAATTTGGTGCCGTGTTGAACGTCGCAAACCGGCACCTTCAAGGGTGCAAGCCCGGACCTTTCGCCCCGAAAAGTCCGGGCTTGCTACTTTTCCGGATTGCACACGACACGCTCCCACTCCCCTATCCGCCTACTTTACAGCCCATTACGTTTGCACACCAAAATTCGCATAAAATCACGAAAAAAAGATTTTCTGACCTCCGCGCGGAAAATAAAGAGGGTTATTGTAAGAAACTTTCTGTATCCTTTTTGCGTTTTTTTCCTACTTTTTTGTATCTTTGCACCATCAATAATCACTTGAAAATGAACAAGACCAGACTATGGATAACAGCCGCCATCCTGACTTGCGGCTTTCACAGCACAACGGCACAGGTCGTGCGTGGCACGGTGACCGATGCCATCAGCGGCGAACCGCTCATCGGGGCAACGGTGAAGATAGCAGAAAAGGACGGCAAGGCCGCCGTGACCGACATCGACGGACACTACCGCATCGACGTGGGACAGGCCGGGCGCTACACCGTGGAGACCAGCTACGTGGGCTACGAGCCGAGCGTGATGAAGGAACAACTCATCGTGGGCGCCAAGGAGAACATCATCGACATCGCCCTGCGCGAGAACAGCCAGGAGCTGACGGAGGTGGTGGTGCGGCCGCGCGTCAACAAGGAGGCGACGGTGAACCCCACGGCGCTGGTGGGCGGCGTGATGCTCTCGATGGAGGAGGCCAACCGCTTTGCAGGAGGCTTCAACGACCCGGCGCGACTGGTCACGGCCTTCGCGGGTGTCGCGGGCAGTAACAACGGCAACGGCGTGTCGGTCCACGGCAATGCGCCGCAGATGATGAAGTACCGCATCGAGGGCGTCGAGGTGTTTACGCCCAACCACTACAACGACTTCTACGAGGCGGGCTTCGGCATGGTGAGCGCGCTGAACGCCAACGTCATCGGCAACTCCGACTTCTTCACCTCGACCTTCAACGCCAACTACTCCAACTCGCTCAGCGGCGTCTTCGACGTGAAGATGCGCGCGGGCAACAATGCCAAGCACGAGAGCATCCTGCAGGTGGGTACCGTCAACGAGGAGCTCACCCTGGAGGGACCGCTGTCGAAGAAGAACAACAGCAGCTACATCCTGAACTACCGCTACGGCTTTACGCAGTTGGCCGACAAACTGAAAATCATCGACTACGACACGGATTACAACTTCCAGGACTTCTCGCTGAAGCTGAACTTCCCCACCCGCAAGGCGGGCACGTTCTCGCTGTTCGCCCTCGGCTACTACGACGGGGCGGAGGACAAGTACCTCGACATCGACGACATCGAGAGCATCTACGACGCGTCGCGCCAGAAGGGCCACGTATGGGGACTCCTCGGCGGCGCCTCGCACAAGATTCACTTCGGCTCGAAATGGACATGGCGCACCACCCTGGCCTACAACGCCCAGCATGTGAAGGCCGACATCGGCTACTGGAGTCTGCGGCGTGGAGCCGACAATGTGCTCACCACACCCATCGCATACGAAGAGCCGCAGCGCGTGCTGCCCTACAGTTCACAGAAGATGAACGAGGACCGCATCCTGCTGAATACCGAACTGTCGAAGCAGGTGACGGCCAGATGGCTGACACAGTTCGGCGCGGAATACTCGCACCGGTTCTTCAACCTCGGCTACTCCGCTACCGACTTTGTCTATTCCACGGCGCCCTTCACCGAATATGTGCGCTCGAAGGGAAACACGGGCCTGGGCAGCCTGTTCTGGCAGAACGTCATCAAGCCCTCGCAGCGCTTCAGTCTGAACCTCGGCGTGGCAGCCAGCTACTTCCTCTTCTCGAAAGACCTGAGCGTGGAGCCGCGCGTCTCTGCCAAGTGGGACATGGACGACCGGAACACGCTGTCCTTCGGCTACGGTCTCCACTCGATGGTGGAGCGCATGGATGCCTACTTCTATGAGGAGAACGGCAAGCAGGTGAACAAGGACCTCGGACTCTCGAAAGCCCACCACCTGCTCCTGACCTACCTGCACAAGTTCAGTGACAACCTGAACCTGCGCGTGAACGCCTACTACCAGTACGGCTTCGACACACCCGTGGGCACGAACGGCTCCACCTTCTGCGCCACCAACCGCTTCATGAACTATTTCGACGAGCCGCTGGTCCCTGAGGGCAACACTCGCAACTATGGCGCCGACGTCACGCTGGAACACTATATGCACCACGGGTTCTTCGGTCAGGTGAACGCCTCGGTGTTCAAGTCGGAGTACCGTGGACAGGACAAGGTGTGGCGTTCACAGCTCTACGACCGCGGCTACACCGCCAAGGTGCTGGGTGGAAAGGAATGGATGGTAGGTGCCCGGCGGCAGAATGTCCTGAACGTCAGTGTGAAGTACACCGTGCAGGGCGGTCTGCGCTACACGCCCGTTGACGTGGCGGCCATGACAGCCCTGATGGATGCCGGCCAGATGCCCGAGGACGTCATCTACAAGCAGGACGAGGCTATGTCGAAGCAGTACGACCCCGAGCACAACGTGGACCTCACCGTCAGCTACAAGTGGAACAAGCGGAAGGTGAGCCACACCATCGCCTTCGAGGGCATCAACATCCTGATGAGCGAGACCCCCTACACCCAGCGCTTCGACCTGCGCACCCGCACCGTCACGATTGAGAAGATAGGCATCTCACTGCCCAACCTCTTCTACCGCCTCGACTTCTAAGGAATATATAACATAAATGAAACGAACAAGACTATGGATGACAGCCGCCATCCTCCTCATCAGCGGCACGGGTCTGCAGGCACAGACGAAACGCTCGGACGACTTCCGGGCACGCTATGAACTGAAGGAGGTGGTGGTGATGAGCCGCCACAACATCCGCTCACCGCTGTCATCAGGCGGTGCTGCCTATCAGCGGGTGACGCCGCACACATGGTTCCAGTGGTCGTCGGCCGGCAGCCAGCTGTCGCTGCGCGGCGGCGTCCTGGAGACAGAGATGGGGCAGTTCTTCCGCAAGTGGGTGGTCAGCGAGGGACTGCTGCCCGACAACTACCGCCCCACGGGCGACGAGGTGCTGTTCTACGCCAACTCACGACAGCGCACGTTCGCCACGGCTAAGTACTTCTCGGCCGGATTCCTGCCCTACGCCAATGTGGAGATAACACACAAGTACGATGAGGACAAGATGGACCCGGTGTTCACCCCGCAGTTCACGAAGATGAACGACACGTACCGTCAGCAGGTGCTCAGCGAGATACAGGCGATGCACGGCGGACCTCAGGTGTGGATGGCTGCCCAGCAGCCCACGCTGACACTGATGGAGGAGGTGCTCGACATGGCACACTCGCCAGCCGCACAGAACGACACGACGCACTTCTGGTACGACGACGTGCAGTTCAAGATAGAGAAGGGCGACGAGCCGAAGATGAGCGGCGGCTATACGCTGGCCAACAGCGTAGCCGACGCACTGGTGCTGCAGTGCTATGAGGCGGAGAGCTTCGCGCCATTCGGCCATGCGCTGACCATGGAGCAGTGGCGCGACATCTGCGCCGTCAAGGAGGTCTACGACGGACTGCTCTTCACCACCCACGCTGCCGCCGTCAACCTGGCCTATCCGCTGGTGAGCCGCATCCGCGAGGAGCTGAACAACGGCGACCGCAAGTTCATGTTCCTCTGTGGCCACGACAGTAATCTGGCAAGTATCAGTGCCGCCCTCCGCTTCAATCTCCCTGAGACAGAGAACGCACTGGAGCGGCATACGCCCATAGGCTCGAAACTGGTGTTTGAGAAGTGGAACAACGGCACGGAGGACTATGTCGCCGTCAACTTGGTTTATCAGTCTGTTGAGCAGTTGCAGAACCGCACACTGCTATCCACTGACATGCCACCGATGGTGCTTCCCATTACCATCGAGGG
The DNA here is from genome assembly GCA_946185225.1 of uncultured Prevotellaceae bacterium. Taxonomy (GTDB): domain Bacteria; phylum Bacteroidota; class Bacteroidia; order Bacteroidales; family Bacteroidaceae; genus Prevotella. Next base: position 1,340 of record CAMHIM010000055.1, on the reverse strand, counting down.
GCTGACCGCCAACGCTGACGGTCTCTACCGTCTCGCCGACCTTGACGAGCACATAGCCAATGCCATGGCAGAATACGAGGCCATCGAGGATATGCCGACGGCTGCCAGCGCAGCCGGCCACTCCGACGCCTCGCAGACCGCCGCCATCTACAATCTTCAGGGGCAGTGTCTCGACACCCTCCAGCGCGGCGTGAATATCGTCGGAAGGAAGAAGATTATAACTGAATAAAACAAATAGAAGACAATTATGGAAAAGAGATTCATTTGGATGATGGCCGTCATCCTCATCTGCGGCGCAAGTGTATTCACATCGTGTGCGTCGGACAACGACGACAACCCTGCAACTAAACCAGGAGCGAACAGCCAACTCGTAGGCCAATGGTATTCCGACGTATCGGGGGCTACATACGCCGCCTGGACATACGGCAAGGCATGGCAGCAGACGGAACTGAAGGCCGACGGCACAGGCGTCACCAACATTTATTACCTTAACAACGACGACGCCGTGGGCCGTGAGCGCTATTCGTTCACCTATACAGCCACGGACGGCGTGCTGACGATGGACATCGCGGAGAGGAACACCAAGACCACTGCCAGATATACCGTGAGCGACGGCAAGCTGACGTTGACGGAGGGTGACCACCAACTGGCCATGCAGAAGATGGATGACGCGAAGGCTAAGGACTTTGATGCGTGGAACAGGAAGGACAACCTGGTCAATGTGCCGCAGCCTGCCCGCTACACCGTCTTTGTCTATGGCAATGCGGGAGGCACCATGGATAAGATTATTGAGTATGGCTTCTGGGAGAAGATACAGCCGCTGCTCACGGACCACAACAACGTCCGCGTAGTCTGCTTCTACAAATATGGCAAGGACCTGCCCGAGGAGAAAAAGCCCTTTACCGGTAAGTATGCCGACCCGGGCGACATCGTATGGTTCGATCTGAACGACACGACTAAACTGGAGAATATTCGTAACGGAGGACTTCAGGCTCTGGGGTATGAAAAGGAGGCCCAGGCTATGAAACTGTGCGACCCCAAGACCGTCAGCGCGTTCATCCAGATCAGCAGTCTGGTGTGTCCTGCCGAGCAGTATGTGTTCAGCATCTGGGGGCATGGCAATGGACTGAACCCCTTGGCCGATGTCCCCGGCAAATACGAAGACCCCGCCGCTGCACCTGCTACCCGAGGGGTCATTGGCGATGAGTGGAATGAGAGTGAGGAACTTGATATGTATGAACTGAGTACCGCCATCCGTTCCGCAGGCTTGAACCGGCTGAACACGATTTTCTTCCACAACTGCCTGATGGGCAACATGGAGACGCTGACCGAACTGCGCG
>CAMHIM010000054.1 GCA_946185225.1 uncultured Prevotellaceae bacterium | reverse complement strand
CCTTCAAAGTCGGCTTTTCACCCCTTCAAAGTCGGCTTTTGCACGGAGCAAAACCGGCTTTTGCTGAAGCGCTCAGAAAGTATAGCCTATGGTGAACAGCACCTGGTGGCGTTTGTTGCTGACATCGGTGGCAACGGCCCCCTCTGCCTGGAAGGGATGGAACTGTCCGCTGACCGTACTGTACTGGTAGGCCAGGTCAAGGTTCAGCTGCTGATAGCGGTAGCCGAAGCCGCAGGTCAGCCGGTTAGTACCTTTCCAGTTGGTATAGTCAGCCGTAGAGCTATACATGTTGCCTATGGAATTAAGATAGGTGTCACGCACACCCGTCTCCTGATACATCGGCGACACATAGTTGTAGCCCAGGCGGATGGCTGTCTCGGGGGTGGGCTTATACTCGACACCCAGCTTCAGCGTATGGACTCCCTTCAGGGACACCTCCGTATTGGCGTTCATCGTTTCGTCACTACAGGACTCCTCATAGCCGTAAGCATCGACATAACCGGTGTTGACACGCGTATCGGAGGAGCCGTAGGCGGCATACTCGTAAGACAAGCCCAGAGCCAGGTCCGAACCGATGGTATGGCCGGCACTCAGCCCGAACTTCCACGGCGTATAATACTTGAATTCGTACGACTCCGAATTGCTGCCCTTATCGTTTCCCCAATTGTAGATGTCGGGATTGGTGTTGTTGTAGAGCGTCGTGGCACTACTGCTGGTCAGGTCGTACCACGTCGGCGTAGCAATCGACACGCCCAGACGGAAGGGAGACTCCTCGAAGGGGCGGAAGATGGCACCCGCCTTGATGTCGAAGCCCGTACCGTCAATATGTCGCTCGTCCTCCAGCGTCAGCACGCCACCGTCGCGACCGTCTGCCGTTACGATTCCCTCTGAATACTGGCTATAGCCCTTGTAGTTGACGTCATGGAGCCCTACCGTCAGTCCCAGATAGACGCGGTTGTTCAGGTTTCCGCTGACATTGAAGTCGTAGTCAGCAATCCAGCCGCGGTGGGCACGGTCGAAGTTGTACGCATCAGCCTCGGCATACACCTTCTCGTTGTCCGTAGCGTTGTAGCTGAAGGTGTTGAAGGTGAGGTAGTCCCACTGGGTGTACTGCCACGCACGCTCATTGCTGACATTGTCACGATAACCCATCACATCCCCCTGTTCATTGAAGTCCAAGGCATATCCGCCGTTGGCATCGCTTCCCAGCTCACTCTTCTCGTATGCCAGCTTGTTCATCGAGGTAGCCTCCAGCCTGTTGGCAGCCGAGAGCAGCTGGTCGAAGTTGCGGCTCTTATGATAATTGAATGCAAAGTTCAGGAACGACTGGCGCCCCGAGGGCATGGAATAGACGAAACCTACCTGGTCGAAACTGACGTTCGTCTTGCCCAGATTGTCGAACTTGACGGCATCTTGCTGGCTGACGACGCCCAGCGACAGGCTGACTGTCGAGTGACGGAACATGCCGATACCAGCAGGATTGGTCGAGATGGTCGAGATGTCGGCCCCCAGTGCATCCAGTGCACCGCCCATACCCACATAGCGAGCCGTACCGTTGAGGTCGCCGCCCAGCAGACGGGCATTCTCGTAAGTGTCCTGTGCAGCCGCGGGCATCACCGATGCCACCGCAAAGACTGCTAAAAATATCTTCTTCATCATCTTAACTTCTTAACTTCATTAACTTCTTAACTTCATTAACTCCTCATCTCCTACCGCCGGCACTGATGCCTCCGCTGCGACCGCCACCGCCGCCGCTGCTACGGCCACCGCCAAAGGAGCCGCCACTGCTGGAACTGCCAAAGGAGCCGCCACTGCTACGCGAACCGCTGAAAATTCCGCTACCGCTGCTGCGCGAACTGTTACTGGTAGTACCGTAGTTCGTATGGCCGCTAACAGTACGGTTACTGGCACTGCTGCTACGAGCGTTCACGCGGGTATTCACGCGGGCATTCCCCGTAGTACGGCCCGCCGTGGCGCGATTGCCCGTAAAGGACCCGTGACTGCGTCCATAGCGGTTAATGGTACCTGTCGAGCGTCCCATGCCATAGTGGTAAACGGGGCCGTAGTGATGGTATCCTCCGTAGTATCCGTAGTGCCACGGGCGGTAGTAGCCACCCCAGCCGTAGTACGGGTAATACCAGTCATAGTACCAGGGGTCGTACCAGCCCGTATGCCAGCCGTATCCGTAATACCAAGGGTCGTACCAAGAGTCATACCAAGGATAGTACGAAGTATAGAACCACGGCGAGTGCCACCCCCAAGAGTCACGGCGTCCGGCATTATAGCCCGCCCAGAAGCTGTCGCCAGGCTCATAGCCGTCAAAGCGTGCCATGCGGCGTGCCAGCTGATAGTCGCCCAGCGAGTCGGGATAGACTCCCTCGACGGGCGAGAAGTCTATCACGTCACCCAGCGAGTCACCGTCAATCACCTGATAGTAACTGCCTCGGCGATTGTACTCATCCACACTGCGGTTGATGCCAGAGTAATAGGGTTCCTGAGTCACCATCCGCTTCGCACTCTCTTTGGCGACACGTTCCTTTGTCGGAACAAAGTACATATCGTCCTGAGCTGTCATTGAGAGCGGCATGGCTCCCATAATGAGCGAAAGAAGCAACCACTTTTTCATATCCATCTGTTTTGTTTTATTGTTTCACGATGCAAAAATACACACTATTTTCCTGCAAAATTAGGGAAAAACCCTAAAACGCGGTAGGATTTCCCCTAATTTTTGTAATTTTGGGCCGTCATTTAACATATTTCTATGAAATATTTCGAAGTAGCATTCAACATCACCACGCCACAGGAGCACCTGCAGGACGCCCGCGACCTACTGGCCGCATTAGCTGCCGAGGCTGGTTTCGAGACGTTCGAGGACACACCGGAAGGCATTATGGGCTATGTGCAGCAAGGGCTGTTCGACGAGTCTGCGTTGCAACAGGTTATAAAGGATTTCCCGCTCAACGGAACCACCATAGAATACTCCCTGCGCGAGGCAGAAGACAAGGACTGGAACGAGCAATGGGAACAGGAAGGCTTCGAGCCTATCGCAGTCGGCGACAGACTCCTCATTCATGACGGACGGCATCTGGGTGACGTACAACTCAGCCATTTCCAGCATGTCATTGAGATTGACGCCCACTTAGCCTTTGGGACCGGCACCCACGAGACCACCCGTATGATGGTGAGCACCCTACTCGACCTCGACCTCACAGACAAGCGGGTATTGGACTGCGGCTGCGGCACCGGCATCCTTGCCATCGCAGCCATGAAGCTGGGAGCCGCAGCATGCACCGCCTACGACATCGACGAGTGGAGCGTAGACAACACACGCCATAATGCTGTTATCAACCATGTCGACATTACGCCTCTGCTGGGCGACGCCACGGTGCTTGACAACCTTGCAGGGCAGACTTTTGACGTTGTGCTGGCCAACATTAACCGCAACATTCTGCTGGCAGACATGCCCCGCTTCCGTGAACACATGAGAAGGAATAGCATACTGATTATCAGTGGTTTCTACCAAGAGGACAAAGCCTTGCTGGAAGCGCGTGCCAATGAACTGGGGCTACAGCTGGTCAGCCAAAAAGAAGACCAGCAGTGGACGTGCCTCCTGCTGGTCTGTAGATAAGGTTTACACCGATTAGAAAGTCTTCTCTATCGTGCCGCCCCAGTCGGTCTCTACCTTGAGCGGAAAGACATAGCTTGCCGACGTAGGGTCAACGACAGGCGTCTCTCCCCCAGGCTCGTCACCGCCTGGCTCTTCACCGCCACCGCCCTGTGGAGGGTCGGAAAAGAGATAGCCGGTATAGACGGTTATCTTGTTACGTTCTATCGGAACGTTATCCAGCACGGCTTCATCAAGCGGATTGTCATTGGCATCATAGGTATTGATTTGCATCTTCAGCAAGCCATCTTCTTCATTGGGGAAAGTATATACCTCCAGCGTAATAGGTTTTCCTTTCTGTGACTCACTAATGTCAAACCATACCGTTTGTTTCGACCGTACACCTGTACCAAGTCCGGTTTTGGCATTCAGTCGTCCACAACCACCTGTATAATTGAAACGTATCCTTGCCACATTGTCCGGCACCGGGTCACTTGTCACCAGACGGAACATGGCAACGGCATGCTCCAAGACCACCTCAATGGTCTGCTGCCCGTCCCCGACGACGACAGAGGCATTATAATAATAATAGGTATCTGTAAAACTTGTCGCATTGGTAAACCATACTTCTGCAGGAGTAGACATCTGAGGGTTACCCTCACCGCTATGTGCTACGACAACGACTTGATACGTACCTTTATCCAGTTCCAAACCCACCTGTCCGAAGTTGGAGTCACTTGCCGACTGGTTCTTGTAGGCAACCTTCCTGTCACTCTGGTCGTAGAGAGCGAAACACAGGCTGGTACACACATCCTTGAGGTCCTGCTTGGTACGCGTTACATTATCAAAGGGAATAATCTCGAAGCCGGAGACGCGGAGTATCAGATTACCCTTCAACGGCTTGGAAGGGTTGTCTTTTCCGGAATCCTCATCCTCAGAGAGAACCGGCTTATCACAAGCCGACAGCATGACACCTGCCAGCAGGAAAAAGAGTAAACGGAATAGATTTGTTCGCATAGTCATATAATATTTTATGCGACAAAGATATGAAAAATAATTCAACAACAATCAATGTTTGTCTTTTTTTTTACTCTCACTTTGAAAGTCGGCATGTTTAGCCTTGAAAGTCCGACACTTTCAAGGCACCTACTCCCTATAGGCTTTTTCGCCAATAGTTTCCAGGCTGCCGAGAGTCATCTGACGAAGGTCATAGTAGGAGCCGTTGTAGATATTGAAGTCGACATTGCCCTTGATGCCCGGCAGACGTCCGGCATCGGTGTGCTGCCAGAATTTCCAACGGCCGCGGTACTCTACGGAATCGACGTAATAATGGGCTATCCAATAGGGATACTGGTCAAAGATGCTGTCGTTAAGATACTGGAGCTTGAACTTATAATAGGTGTAGATGATGGGTTTCACATGATAGTGGCGTTCCACGATGTCAAGCCACTCGAGGACAGAGGCTTTGAACTCGCTGTCCGTCTGCTGCTTGGGTTTGTGCTCCACGTCAAGCACGGGTGGCAAATCGCCGTTCTCCAGTTTCACCTGCTGCAGGAAGAACTGCGCCTGAGTACATGCCGGAGAATGGACGCTGTAGAAATGATAGGCGCCGCGGGTGAAACCACACTCACGGGCCAGGTGGAAGTTCTCTTTGAAGTTCTCATCGACCTGCGTTGAGCCCTCGGTAGCCTTAATCATGACAAAGCGGACAGGATGCTTGTCTATAACACCTTCGTCCTTGAGCTTCTCCCAGTCGATGTGTCCCTGATGATGAGAGATGTCGATACCGTGAATTTCATAGCCCTCGGGATAGGTGACATCACCATATAGGGCTCGCCACCGGAAGCCGTAGGGGCTGACAAAAAACAAGTAGAAGAACCATATGTAGCCTGCAGAAATCGCCAGCCCCCCCAGCCACCAGGCCCACGACGGAAGCCTTTGCAGTATACGTACCACGAGTCCGGGGCGCTTCTTGCGCCCCGGACCGTGATAAGTATGGGTAGAGCCTACGCCTTTACGACGTACTATATGTCTCTTCTGTTGCATTTACTTCTGGTGTTCCAGCGCAAGTGTCTTGGTGGGCTGGTCGCATACCTCCGAGGGTCCCCAGTACTGGATGGGGCCAGGATAGACGTAAGCGGTCTTGCGAGCCCACTCGTCGCGATGGGCAGCGAACTCCTTGAAGGGTGCACCGTCCAGTTCAACAAGAGCCTTGCGGATGACGGGCTTCATCTCACCGGCACGACGCTCCATATTCATCATCATGGTGATGGGCACACCGCCAGCAATCCACTGGTCGGCAGGAGCGGTGGTATTCTTCACAATGGCCATATAGCCGGTCTTGCCGTTGGCAATGAGCTGAGCAGCAGAGGTTCCGAGAGCGTAGCAGTAGTCAGCGTCGAAGTTTGAAGGTGCAGCGCAACGGCCCTCATAGCCGAAGAAGTGGTGCTGGGTGCCGAACTTGCCGACATACTTGCCCTCCTTCTTCATCTTCTCAAGTTTCTGGGCAACCATCGTGGAGAGCAGCTTCTCGGTCTCGATGAGCGACACCTGTACGTTTCCGTGAGGATCGCGATCGAGAGCCAGCTGACGAGCCACGCCAACAGGCAGACTGTTGAACACGGCGAGGTTCTCCTCGGTGAGGTGGCTCTTGGCGAAGTCCACCTGCTCGTCGCGGCTGATTTCCTTTGCCTCTGGCAGGGCCAGTACGTCGTTAAGTTGAGCTATGAGCTTCTTGATGGCGGGAATGAACTCAATCACACCCTCGGGGATGACGACGGTACCGAAGTTGTTGCCATCGGCGGCACGTGCAGCCACAGCATTGGCGATGTAGTCTACGATATCATCCAGGCTCTGTCCCTTGGCCTCCACCTCCTCGGAGACGAGACAGATGTTGGGCTGGGTTTGCAATGCGCACTCCAGGGCAATATGAGAAGCCGAGCGGCCCATTACCTTGATGAAGTGCCAGTATTTGCGGGCAGAATTACAGTCGCGCTCTATATTGCCGATAAGCTCAGAGTAAGTCTTACAAGCGGTATCGAAACCGAAAGAAGTCTCAATCTGCTCGTTCTTCAGGTCACCGTCGATGGTCTTCGGGCAGCCAATGACCTGTATGCCGTAGTTCTTGGCTGCATAGTACTCTGCCAGGACACAGGCATTGGTATTCGAGTCATCACCACCAATTATGACAATAGCCTTGATGTCGAGTTCACGGATGATTTCCAGGCCCTTCTCGAACTGCTCCACTTTCTCAAGTTTCGTACGGCCGGAGCCTATCATGTCGAATCCGCCCGTATTACGGTACTCGTCGATGATTTCCTTGGTCAGTTCCATATAGTTATGGTCAACAAGACCACCAGGACCCAGAATAAAGCCATACAGGCGGTTCTCGGGATTGAGTTTCTTAACTTGATCGAAGAGGCCGGTAATCACATTGTGACCGCCAGGAGCCTGGCCACCACTCAGGATGATGCCGACATTCATCTTCTTGGTATTGGCCTCCGTTGCGGGCTCAAACTCCACGATGGGCATTCCGTAGGTGTTGGGGAACAACTTCTTAATCTCTTCCTGGTCGCCTACGCTCTGAGTAGGTTTTCCTTCCTTGACTTTTACTGCACCTTGAAGAGCCTTGGGCAACTTTGGCTGATAGGCGGCTCTTGCGATTTGCAACGAACTCTTTTCCATAATGACTATAAAAATTAAAAATGAACAATTTAGTTTTGAATTGCAAAATTACGTTATTTCTTCGAGATGAGGAAAGAAAAAGAGCTTTTTTAGTATTTTTTTTGCAGAAAAACCTTGCATCTCATTTTTTTTCTCTATCTTTGGAGACGTAAAACATTATAACCTAAAAGGAGGAAAGCATAATGGCAAACAAACGAACATTAAAACAAATTATCAACCTCATCAGCGAAGAGCTTCTCGCCGAGTGCGTAGCAGCATCGCTCTACGGCACCAAGAATGCAAAGGAGAACGCAGACGCCCTGCTGTTTTCCGTCATCAAATTACGTAACAACTACCTGCAGCGTGTGTCTCATCCCGAACCGGGAATGTCTGCCAGGCTGTATTTCAAAGATCTGCGCGAGAAGTTCACGGTAGAAGTGAACGAAATCGTTGACCAAATAAACAATCTCTGAAATGTGGAGAAGATTCTGTAACTGGCTTCTGTACAAACGGATGGGATGGACGGCAGACATTACTGAGCCACATCCTGACAAATACATCATCTGTCTGGCTCCCCATACCAGCAACTGGGACTTTTTAATTGGACAACTGTACAACGGGGCCGCTGGTCTCGGCAGCAACTTCATGATGAAGAAGGAGTGGTTTTTCTGGCCACTGGGTCCCCTGTTCAGACGCATGGGAGGCATTCCCGTCTACCGGCAGAAGCACACCAGCATGACTGACTCCATGGGAGAAGCGGCAAGAAACGCTCAGGTGTTCCACCTTTGCATCACACCGGAAGGGACACGCTCCCTGAACCCTGACTGGAAGAAAGGTTTCTACTTCATTGCCCTCAAGGCAGGCATCCCCATCCTGCTTTATGGCGTCGACTATGAACGACGGCTCATCCAATGTACCAAGACCGTCATTCCCAACGGCGACCTGAATGGACAAATGCATGAAATCAAGCAGTACTTTAAGGACTTCAAGGGCAAAAAGCCCGAAAACTTCACAACAGGAGAGACAGAATGAGACCAATTGTACTTTTTCTGTTTCTTCTCTCTTTTCTGACGGCAGTCGCCGACAGACATGACGAAGTGGAACCTTGGGTAAAGAACATCTCCACCCCTTACAAGCCGACAAAAGGCCTGTATGGCCGACACGTCGCCCTATGGGCCAGTCACGGGTGCTACTACGACCTTAATGAAGGTGCCTGGCGATGGCAGCGTCCGTTTCTGTTCGGTACCACAGAGGATCTGTACACGCAAACCATCGTTGTCCCCTACTTGATACCACTGCTTGAGAATGCCGGTGCCGTCGTATTCACCCCACGCGAACGCGACTGGCAGTGGCATGAGGTCATTGTAGATAACGACGACAAGCCTAACATAGCCAACTATCGGGAGGAAGGCATCCGGCATCCATGGCAGGACGCAGACGTGGCGGGCTTCTCCTATCACCGAGGGGCATACAGCGACGGCGAGAATCCTTTCCTCTCGGGGACAGTCCGCATGGCACAAACCACCGACAGAAAGCACCACCAGAGCGTTGTCAGCTACCAGCCGACATTCCCCAGTCGAGGGCGCTATGCTGTCTATGTCAGCTATGCCACCCTGCCCAACAGCATTGACAATGCCCACTATACCGTATGGCACAGAGGACAGAAGACTGAGTTTCACGTCAACCAGCAGATGGGCGGCAGCACATGGGTCTATCTTGGGACCTTTGACTTCGACGAGGGCTGCGATGCCTATAACCGCGTCACCCTCAGCAACCTTAGTGACCATGACGGTGTCGTCACGACAGATGCTGTCCGGTTTGGTGGTGGCATGGGCAACATAGAGCGGGGTGGTCAGCTGAGCGGCTATCCCAGGGCCCTTGAGGGAGCACGCTATTGGGCACAATGGGCTGGCATGCCTTATCAGGTCTACAGTTCCAAGAACGGACACAACGACTACGGTGACGACATCAACGCCCGTTCGCTGATGGTCAACTATCTGGCTGGGGGGTCCTCTTCCCTACCCGACAGTACGGGGCTACATGTGCCCTTCGAGGTCTCCGTAGCCGTCCATAGCGATGCCGGCTACCAGAAGGACGGGTCCTCCATCTACGGCTCACTGGGCATCTGTACCACCAACAACAACGGACGCAGTACCCTTGGCAACGGAACGTCGCGGGAGACATCTAAAACACTGGCAAGAACCATGCTCGACAACCTCCAGAAGGACCTTGGACAGCAGTATGGACAGTGGTGCTGGCGCGACCTCTTCGACCGCAACTACTCGGAGACGCGCAACCCTGAGGTGCCCAGCGTCATCATAGAGACCCTCTCCCACCAGAATTTTCCGGACATGCGCTACGGACAAGACCCCAACTTCCGGTTCTCCATGGCCCGCTCCATCTACAAGACTATCGCACGGTTCCTGGACAGCGACTGTCACATCGCACCCCTTACCCCCACACATCTCAAGGCAGAATTTACCGATAGGCATGGCGAGTTGACACTATCATGGCAAGATGCCGAAGACCTTGAGGGGGACGATGCCAAGCCAACAGGGTACATCGTCTATACGGCAGCGGAGAACGGAGCGTTCGACAACGGACAATTGGTAAGCAAGCCGTCATTCCGCATCAGACTGGAAGCAGGACGCCTCTACTCCTTCTGTGTAGCTGCCATCAATAAGGGAGGACGGAGTTTCCCCAGCGAGACATTGGCAGCCGTCTATCAGTCGGAGAAGGCAAAAACCATCCTCGTCATCAACGGTTTCCACCGTTTGTCATCGCCCGCCATTGTCTATAACGATTCCCTGCAGGGTTTTGATATTGCCAGTGACATCGGTGTCACGTATGGACCTACATACGGCTGGGCAGGACGACAGAAGGTGTTCCAGCGCAACAAGATGGGAATTGAGGATTCTACCGGGCTCGGCTATACAGGCAACGAGCTGGCAGGACGGCTCATTGCCGGGAACGACATGAACTACGTCGTCACGCATGCCCAAGCCATCCGTACTGCCCAGAAGTACAACATCGTCAGTTGTGCGGCAGAGACGGTGGAACAAGGAGCGGTACAACTGGGACACTACGCAATGGCTGACCTGCTCCTGGGACTGGAGTGCGACGACATGCACAGCCTCATCTACTACAAGACTATCAAGAAGTTTTTGCGGCAGAAGCTGGAAAAGTACGCCCAACAGGGAGGGCGATTGTTGGTCAGCGGAGCCTACATCGGCACGGACATGAGCCGTCAGAAGGACGACCACGACTTCCTGCACAACATACTGAAGTGCTGGTGCAACGGGCCGAGTACCACCCCCGACGAGCAGATTGGCGGCATGGGGACCACCTTCGACTTCTACCGGCAACTGAACGAAGAACATTATGCAGCGACCCACCCCGACATCATTTTCCCCGTAGAGCCAGCCTTCAGCGCTCTGCTCTATGCTGACGGTCAGAGTGCATGCGTGGCGTATCCGGGCAAAGACTATCGGGCCTTCACCATGGGGTTCCCCTTTGAATGCATTAAGTCGGAGAACAAGAGAGCTGCAGTCATGCAAGGCATACTAAATTTCCTATTTGACAATCAATAAAACCTTATTACTATGAACAAAATTCAATCTAATTCATCTGGCACACGCAGTATTGACATCTCTGAGGAACATCTGCAAACCATTGAGAAGTACCAGCTTTTCCGTGACCTCATCGACTCCAACGGCTACGTGGACGAGCAGGTACTGGACAAACTGAAACTGAACATACGCGCCATCCTGGAGTCAGAAGCCGGCATTGACAAGCTGCTGCTGGACCTCTGCCTCGATGTTATCTACCACCCCAACATGAAGGCCTTCGGACTTCAGCAGCTGGTCACACTATACATCAACTGGAAGGACCAGGGCAACGAAAGTCTGGGTATGACAACACGTGCCTTCCAGGGGACACCGTTTAATTAAATTAGTATCAGAAGTTAAGTGGTGTGGAATATCGACTGACGGACTTTCTGCCGACAACAAAGAAAGAGTTGGAACTGAGAGGATGGGACTACGTAGATGTCATACTGTTCTCGGGCGATGCCTACGTCGATCATCCCTCCTTTGGTGCCGCTGTCATCGGACGTGTACTCGAAGCGGCGGGGTATCGTGTTGCCATTGTCCCCCAGCCCGACTGGCATGGCGATTTCCGTGACTTCAGAAAGCTGGGACGTCCACGACTGTTCTTCGGCATCTCCCCTGGATGCATGGACTCCATGGTCAACAAGTATACGGCGGCCAGGCGGCTACGTTCAGAGGATGCCTACAGTCCTGACGGACGACACGACATGAGGCCGGAATATCCCACCGTCGTTTATACCCGGATACTGAAACAGCTGTTTCCCGACGTACCCGTGGTGCTTGGAGGCATTGAAGCCTCGCTACGACGGCTCACACACTACGACTACTGGCAGGACAAGCTCCGTCCCTGCATTCTCTGCGACTCGGGAGCCGACATCATCTCCTACGGCATGGGCGAGAAGACCATCGTCCAGATAGCCAAGCTGCTGGCGGGAGGTAGCCGCATTCAGGACATTCGGGATGTTCCGCAGACCGTCTATCTTGCCCGACGGGACGACATCCCCGGTGGCATCAGCGATAGCGACATCGTTCTGCACTCCCACGAGACCTGCCTACAGGACAAGCGGGCCCAGGCGGAGAACTTCCGTCACATCGAAGAGCAGTCAAACATGATTCACGCCAGTCGGCTCCTGCAGCCGTTCGCCGACGCCCCGACGGCAGACGGCGACCTCGTTGTCGTTGTCAATCCACCCTACCCTCCCATGACCACTGAGGAACTGGACGCCTCGTTCGACCTGCCCTACACCCGACAGCCTCATCCCAAATACAAGGGCAAGCGCATCCCCGCCTACGAGATGATCAGACACAGCGTCAATCTCCACCGGGGCTGCTTTGGAGGATGTGCCTTCTGCACCATCTCTGCCCACCAGGGGAAGTTTGTCGTCTGCCGTTCTAAGGAGAGCATACTTAGAGAGGTAGAGCAAGTCACCCGCATGCCTGACTTCAAGGGGTATCTCAGTGACCTTGGAGGACCGTCAGCCAACATGTACGGCATGGCGGGACGCAACCGCACCGTCTGTGAGAAGTGCCGGCGCCCCAGCTGCATCCACCCAAAGATATGCCCCAACCTGGACACTGACCATTCTCAGCTGCTGGACATCTACCGTTCCGTGGACCGCATGCCGGGCATCAAGAAGAGCTTCATCGGCAGTGGCGTGCGCTACGACCTCCTACTTCACAAGAGTCAGGACGAGCATACTAACCAGGTAGCAGCCGACTACATCCGGGAACTCATCACACACCACGTGAGCGGTAGGCTGAAGGTAGCACCGGAGCATACCAGCGACGGCGTACTCATGCTCATGAGGAAGCCCCCTTTCCAGCAGTTCCAGCAGTTCAAGCGCATCTTTGACAGAATCAACCGCGAAGAAGGACTCCGCCAGCAGATTATCCCATACTTCATCTCCTCCCACCCCGGATGCCACGAGGAGGACATGGCAGAGCTGGCCATTCTCACCAAGCAACTGGACTTCCAGCTGGAGCAAATACAGGACTTCACCCCCACCCCCATGACCGTATCCACCGAAACCTGGTACACTGGCTACGACCCCTACACGCTGAAGCCAGTGTTCTCAGCCAAGACCCCACACGAGAAACAAGCCCAGCGACAGTACTTCTTCTGGTACAAGCCAGAGGAACGCCGCCAACTCGAACAGAGCCTACGGCGCATCGGACGGGCCGACCTCATCGCACAACTGTTCAACGGTCCCTTAAAACATTCCCCCCATGCAAATCATCGAGCAGAGCCTCGTCGCGAAAAACCCCAGGAAGAAAAGCGAGGACGGCATCGTCGTAACAAATGACTACGTCGCCGTCATCGACGGCAGCACCTCGAAGTCATCACACCGGCACTCCCTCTTTAGCAGCAACGGCCGCTACGCCATGCGGCTCGTCAGTCACTACCTGCGCCATGCCCCCAGGGACCTCAGCTGCCACCAGTTCTGCTCGAGGGTCAGCGCCTACATCCGCAAACACTACTGGAGGTGGCAGCTGCCCCGTCTTGCCGCACACCCCGAAGACAGGCTCACGGCGTCGGCCGTCATTTTCAGCCGTCTGCGACGTGAGATATGGCTCATCGGTGACTGCCAGTGCCTCGTGGGCAACCAGTACTACGACAACCCCAAGCCCTACGAGCAGCAACTGGCCGAGGAGCGTGCTGCAATCATCACCAGCAGCCGCCACCCCGAGGAGTTCCTGCTTCACGACACCGCTCGGGAGACAATCATCCCACACATGCTGGAGACCATGAAGCAGCAGAACGTCAATTACGCCGTCATCGACGGTTTCCCTATCCCCGAAGCCCACGTCCGCGTTATTACCCTAAGCTTCCAACCATGGGAGATTGTCCTTGCCAGCGACGGCTACCCCGAGCTGCTCCCCACGCTGGCACAGTCAGAGGAAGCTCTCAGCCATCTGCGCCAGAAGGACCCGTTGTGCGTTAACCTCTTCAAGGCCACCAAGGCCTTTTATCCAGGCAACAACTCCTTTGACGACCGCGCGTACATTAAATTTACAGTCTAAAATTTTGTCGTTTACCAAAAAGTTTATACCTTTGCACCCGCAAAAAATGCACGGGGTTCCGTAGCTCAGCTGGATAGAGCAACAGCCTTCTAAGCTGTGGGTCTCGG
>CAMHIM010000053.1 GCA_946185225.1 uncultured Prevotellaceae bacterium | reverse complement strand
AAGCCCCAAGGTCTTACCTCGGAGCTTTGAACCTGTTTTTCCTGCGGAGAGAACAATAAAGCCCCAAGGTCTTACCTCGGAGCTTTGAACCTGTTTTTCCTGCGGAGAGAACAGGATTCGAACCTGCGAACCGGTTTTGCCGGTTACACGCTTTCCAGGCGTGCCTCTTCAACCACTCGAGCACCTCTCCAAATAGGGTTTCTTTAGTCGATTTCTTAAAATCGGGTGCAAAGATACTAATTAAATCTGAATCCCGAAAACTTTTTGCACATTTTCATTCGTTTGTCGGCAGATTTCTTCTTCACTGACGCCGTAAGCCTCAGCCAAACGCTGGAGGACATAGCGGACGAAGGCGGGTTCGTTACGTTTGCCACGCATGGGGACGGGTGCCATATAGGGCGCATCGGTTTCCAGCACCAGACGGCTCAGGGGGACAGCGGACGGGAGAACTTCCGGCAGGGGCGACTTCTTGAACGTCAGCACACCGCCAATACCAAGGACAAAACGTTCGAACTGCAACAACTCTGCTGCCTCATGGGCATTGCCCGTGAAGCAATGGAACACGCCGCCAGGCAGGTCATGCTCATAGCGACGCAGGAGCCTGACCATCTCGTTCTGAGCCTTGCGGCAATGAATCATCAGCGGCAGCCGCGTCTCCACCGACCAGCATACCTGAGCCTCGAACGCCGCCAGCTGTTCATGCTCGTACTCACGGCTCCAATAGTAGTCCAGCCCCACCTCGCCGATGGCGATGGCTGAGGACAGACAGGCCTTGATGGGCTCCAGCTGCTCACGCCAGTCGGAGCGGACTTCCTCCGGATGGAGGCCAGCCATAGGATACAGGAATTCCGGATACTGACGGCAAAGGGCCGGAATGCGAAGGGAAGTTGGCAGGTCGATGGCGGGCACCAGGATAGCGGCCACACCGGCCTCACGGGCACGGCTGACGACCTGGGACAGGTCGGACTGGAACTCCTCGCCGTCCAAATGGCAATGGGTGTCAACGTATTTCATAGCTTAAAGACGATGGGGATGCAAACCATGGTACGACAGGGCTTCTCGTTCTGCTGACCGGCCTTCCAGTTGGGCATCATGCGCAGCACACGGAGGGCCTCACGGTCGCAGACGGGACTCAGCGACTGGACCACCTTCAGGTCACGGATGCTGCCGTCACGCTCAACAATGAATTGCGTAAGGACCTTGCCCTCAATGCCCTGCCGACGGGCGGCTATCGGATAACGCAGGTTCTTGGTAAGCCACTTCATAAAGGCTACGGGACCGCCCGGAAACTCAGGGAGTTCCTGCACCACACGGAAGTTCAAGGGATTGTCGTTCAGGTCGGTAGGCGGCTGCTCGATAGGGGCGGCAACCGACTGCTCCTCGGCACCGTGGGTCTCGGTCTCCAGCCCTTCCTGTACCTCTGGCTCCTCGGGCTCCGGCAGCGACTCGGGCTCCTCCACAACCCTCAACTGCTCGGCAACCTGAGGCTGCTCCCTGGGCGGCAACGTCATCATATCCTTAGGCAAGTCGACGGGGGCCATCTCCATGTCACCGAAGGCCTCGTCGCCTGTCTCCAGGGAATAGTGGTCGGTCTCCCGTTCATTGTACTCCAGCACCACGTAGAACGTGGCCAGCACGAAGACAAGGCCCAGGAGAAACCACTGGGTGCGCTGAGACTCGGTGCCGGGTCGTGGAGTTTTTTCTTCTATCATAATAAACGGGCCGTTCTTGCGTTAATATAACGAAAAGCTGGTGCAAAATTAGCATGAGATTTTGAAAAAAGCAGTATCTTTGCGCCGAAATTTAGGTTATTTAAGATGAAGAGCGTCATTTTTGTCCTCACCATGGTCATGGCGGCTGTCAAGGCAGAAGCCCAGGAGAGCCGGACAGCCTACAACTTCCTGCGACTGCCGGTAAGTGCCCACGTGGCAGCACTGGGCGGTGAGAACACCACCATCGCCGAGGATGACGCCACCCTGCTCTTCCACAACCCCGCCCTCATCAACGACGTCACGGACAAGACGCTCAACCTGAACTACATGAGCTACATGGAGGGCTGCCACATGGGCAGTGCCTCGTTCGTAAAGGCTGCCGGCGAACGTGCCACATGGGCCGTGGGCGGACAGTACCTGAGCTACGGCACCCTGCGCGAGACGGATGCCACCGGACAGCAGACGGGCGACTTCTCCGCCAAGGACATCGCCATGAGCGGAGCCTTCGCCTATGCACTGACCAACCGCCTGACGGGCGGCATCACGGCAAAGGCCATCCTGTCATACATCGGGCCGTACAACTCCTTTGCCATGGGAGTGGACCTCGGGCTGAACTACTACGACGCAGAGACGGAATGGTCAGTATCAGCCGTAGCCCGTAACCTGGGCGGACAGCTCGCTGCCTACGATGACGACTTCGAGCGCATGCCGCTGGACCTGCAGCTCGGCGTCACCAAGCGGCTGGTAGGCTCGCCCCTGCGCCTGTCGCTGACCCTGATACGACTGAATGACTGGGAAGAAAAGCTGGGACGCCACATCGTGGTCGGTGCCGACCTGCTGCTGGGAAGTCAGTTCTACGTGTCGGCCGGCTACAACGCCATGAGAGCCAACCAGATGAAAATCAGCGAAGACAACGGCAGCAGTGCCCACGGCGCGGGCCTCAGCATCGGCGGCGGCATGCAACTGGAGCGCTTCAAGCTGAACGTGGCCTATGCCAAGTACCACGTCTCGGCATCGTCGCTCCTGGTCAACGTGTCGTACAACCTATAAGAATCAGAAAACAGCATACATGAAGAAAATCACCATCGCCATTGACGGCCACTCGTCGTGCGGCAAGAGCACGATGGCCAAGGACTTAGCCCGCCGCATAGGCTATATCTACGTCGACACGGGAGCCATGTACCGAAGCGTCACCCTTTACGCCCTGCGCCACGGGCTCTTCAACGAAGACGGGAGCATCAAGACTGACGAGCTGGAGAAAGACCTCGGCAACATCATCATTGAGCAGAAGCTGGTAGAAGGAAAGACCACCACCTTCCTCAACGGAGAGAACGTAGAACGTGAAATACGCACGCTGGAAGTATCCAACCACGTCAGCCCCATTGCCACACTGGGATTCGTGCGTACCGCCCTCGTTGCGCAACAGCAGCGCATGGGACAGGAAGGCGGCATCGTCATGGACGGACGCGACATCGGCACCGTCGTATTCCCCCACGCTGAACTGAAAATTTTCGTCACAGCCTCGGCAGAAGTGCGTGCCCAGCGACGTTACGACGAACTTAAGCAAAAGGGAATGCCCGCCGACTATGCTGACATCCTTAGGAATGTGCAGGAGCGCGACTACATCGACTCACACCGTGCCGTATCACCGCTACGACAGGCTGACGACGCCCTGCTGCTGGACAACTCTGACATGACCATCGACGAACAGAACGTATGGCTCATGGAGAAATACCAACAGGCCACCCAATAAGATTACCTTCCCATCAGGCCACCCGCTATGACTATGCTCCTATCAGGGCGTCACGGCACTGCTCCATCAGCCACTTCGGCGTGCTGGTGGCTCCGCAGATTCCTACTGTCGAGGCTTCCCGGAACCACTCCTGGCATATATCGTCAGGCCCCTCTATCAGGTGGGTATTAGGATTGACGCGCAGACACTCGTTGTAAAGCACCTTGCCGTTACTGCTCTTGCGGCCGCAGACAAAGAGAATGACATCGTGACGGGAGGCAAACTGCGAAATGCCCGTCATGCGGTTGGCCACGGAGCGGCAGATGGTGTCAAAGCTGCGGAAAATGGCATCGGGAGCCATGTGCGACTGGATATAGTCAACAATACGGTGGAACTCATCGAGTGACTTCGTTGTCTGGCTGAACAGGTATATGTCGTGCTGGTAATCCAGCGTGGTCACCTCGTCGAACTTCTCAATGACAATAGCCGTACCGTTTGTCTGCCCCACCAGACCGAGCACCTCGGCATGGCCCTTCTTGCCAAAGATGACAATCTGCGGCGACTCTTCGTATTGGGATTTGATACGCCGCTGCAACTGGAGCACCACAGGACAGGTGGCGTCAATCAGCTCGATGTTATTGCGGCGCGCCAGTTCATAGGTGGAAGGTGGCTCACCATGGGCTCGGAGCAGCACCTTCACGCCGTGAAGCGTTGCCATCCGGGCATGGTCAATGGTGACAAGCCCCATCTGCTGCAGACGCTCACACTCCATGGAGTTATGTACAATGTCACCAAGACAATAGAGCGTCTCACCCTTGGCCAGCTCCTCCTCTGCCTTCTTGATGGCCGTAGTCACGCCGAAACAAAAACCGCTGCCATGGTCGATTTCTACCTGCATATCCTTCATCTTCTCATCTCCTCAAAATAGGTATCCAGCAGTTCCTGCGCTGCCACAAAGCTGGTCTTCTGGCCTGCAAGGACGGTCTGTTCGGCCAATGCCAGCCGCTGCTGCATCACCTTATTATTATAGAAAGAACTCTTCAGGTGCTCGTTGATACTCTCGTACATCCAGTACTTCGACTGCTCGTTGCGACGATAGTCAAAGTAGCCGTTCTTACGGACAAAGTCCACGTATTCGTAAATCATGTCCCAAATCTCCTTGACCCCAGTTCCATAGAAACCTGAGTAGCACAGCACACGGGGAAGCCAACCGCTCTCCGGTTTGGGAAAGAAATGAAGGGCGTTGCGGAAATTAGTGGCTGCCATGTGACAGCGGTCCACATTGTCACCGTCGCACTTGTTGATAACGATACCGTCGGAAATCTCCATAATGCCGCGTTTGATACCCTGCAACTCGTCACCGGTTCCTGCCACCTGGATGAGCAGAAAGAAGTCCACCATAGAGTGGCACGCTGTCTCCGACTGTCCCACGCCGACGGTCTCTACGAATATCTTGTCGAAGCCGGCTGCCTCACAGAGGATAATGGTCTCACGGGTCTTGCGGGCCACGCCGCCCAGCGAACCGGCAGAAGGTGAAGGGCGGATAAAGGAATCCGGATGCAGGGAGAGTTTCTCCATGCGGGTCTTGTCACCCAGGATGCTTCCCTTGGTGCGCTCTGACGACGGGTCGATAGCCAGAACGGCCAGGC
Organism: uncultured Prevotellaceae bacterium; assembly: GCA_946185225.1. Taxonomy (GTDB): domain Bacteria; phylum Bacteroidota; class Bacteroidia; order Bacteroidales; family Bacteroidaceae; genus Prevotella. Next base: position 9,147 of record CAMHIM010000053.1, on the reverse strand, counting down.
GTCCTCCCTTCTCACGGAGCACGTGGATGCCGAACTCGTCAATGGAGGTAGACTTACCCGCTCCAGGGACTCCGCTGATGCCCACACGGATGCTATTGCCACTATAGGGCAGACACCGGTCTATGACCTCCTGAGCCTTTTGCTGATGGTCTGGGTTGACACTCTCTATGAGCGTTACGGCCTGACTAAGTATCGTGACATCACCCTTGAGGATGCCTTCCACCATGTCGTTGACAGAGAGCTCATGACGGCGGAAGCGGCCACGCTTCAGGTAAGGATTGACGATGGACTGCTGCGTAACACCGCTGTTCACTTGCAAGCCTGCATACTCGGCACTATTCTCTGGATGTTCCATATCTATAGGGATTCGGGATTACTTGATATTGATAGGGATGACGACTTTCGCATGGTCAGGGTCGTTCGTTATCATGAGCACACGAGGCTTCGAACGGACCTTCTTCAGCTGATTGCGGTAGGCCGTCACACGCATTTTTGTCTGCTCCCTGGGTTGCAGTTCACGTTTGCCAAGGGTCACCCGTACACCGCCCGTAAACAACTGAAGGGAGGAGATGACCAGATTGGTACGGCCCTTGTTGGAGATAACAATCTCACTACTCTTCTTGGACTTACCCTCCATGAGCACGTTCAATGCTGGTTCCGAAAGCGACATTACCGGCGCATACTGATGGTTGACACCTTTTAGCATCCTAAAGTCAGGCAGCAACACCGCCGATACCGGCAGCTCACTCTCCGAGCGGACTTTCTCGCCTATCTGACTGGCCAGATAGACGGCCGTCTGCGTCAGGCCATAGTCCCTCAGGTGAGCAGAGTTCAGGGTTATCACCACCTTTCCCATTCTGCCAGGAGCCAGCGTGGCGGGCGACGACGTCGCCGAGAGGTATGGCGGCAGGTGGAGAATATTCGGCGTCATCATCTTCGAGCCGTTGTTTAGCACATGAATCTCCTGCTGGGGGCGGTCTCCCTTGTTGACATCATCGAACTCCAGCACATTCTTGTCAGCCAGCAAGTCTCCAAAGGCAAAGGGGTAGTCGGCGGAGTAGTCGCGCATGTCAGCCAACACCACACCCTTCATTGTCAGGAAGAGCGGCTTTGCAGAGCTGTTGGTAACAACGGCAGCCTGTTTGTAGAAATGTCCCAACTGACGGGCGTCATAGGTAAGCTTGATGGTAAACCGGTCACCGGCACCTATATCACCCTTAGGATACTCCACCTGCGTACAGCCACAGTCGGGGTGGACGTCGGTGATTCTGAGTTTCTTCGATCCCTTGTTGCGCAGCTCAAAGGTTGCTGTGACGGGACTCTGGTAGCCCGTCTTGCCACAATCAATAGTACTTTTGCTGACGGTAAGCTTCTGAGCATACCCCACTGCTATAAACATCAGCAGCAGGACAGCCATGAGGAGTTTTCTATTCATCTTGTTCTTATTCTGATACTGTTATAGTTTGCGAACGCGCAGTACCACGGAACTCCGGTGCGTAGGCACACTGTGCCGTGCAGGTTCCAGTATCGTAGACACCGGCGCGATCAATATAATACTCGGTCTCAATGACATGACGGCCCTTGGCCATCCTGTCGTAATAGTAACAGGTAGCATGGTCCCGTGGAGCCATATAGTAGCCGTTACGATAGCCGCTGAACTGCTGGATGGGTTCCATACAGGCGGCACGTTTGTCGACAACCTGCACGAAGTCCAGGTCGCGGAATGCCTCTACCGTAATGCGGACCTTCACACGCTGTCCCACGACAAGCGGAGTAGCAGAGATGATTTCCCTGCGTACCGAGAGCTCACTGCTTTGGGCCTCGATATTCTTCATGGGCTGCATGAATTGTGCATAGACGGCACCCCAGCTGGTACCGGTGCTCGTTTTCTCTGCCGTAAAGGTGTGTTCTCCCTGATAGGTACGGGCTGTCTTTACATACCCAAGCCCTGCTGTGGCGGTACTGGTCTCCAGCGGTTTCCCATCCATGGACAGGGTGGTCGGCTGTCCCGTAGCATCCAGTTTTCCTGCACCGTCCTTCAGGAACGCAAAAATGGCATTTACGCTATTGATGGGCGTATCCCAGGCCTGTGTACGCTTCTCCTGCAAGAGCCACTCCTGCAGTTCGCGAATGGTCTTCTGGTCCCCGGGGGTCTGGCGTTGGAAGGCCTCAATAACAGCCACCTGTGTCGGGATGCGATAGTCACGCCACGAATAGCCGGCCCGTGGAGTGTCATAATAGCGTCCCATGCCCTCCTTGTAGGTAGACCACTCATGCAGACTCTTGAGGAACTGTCCGGAGTTGAGAACAATGGTTGCCATCGCCTTGTCGTAGATGGACAGGTTACGGCTTTCCTTGCGCAGCAGCTTCTTCAGGTAGTCCTGAGCCTGAGCCACCCGACCTGAGGGCGTCCGTCCGTCCAAGGCATAGATATAGAGATACTGCAAAGCCTTGTGGCTGGGGAACGACTGTCGGTGTCCCTTCTTCTCTTCTTTCTTCATCTCGGCGACAAGTTCCAGTATCTCACGGTCCATATAGCGGAACGAGTGCACGAGCAACGGTGCCGTCTCCCGACCTAATCCGGTCATCTGTTGCAGACGGACCAGCATCTCACTAATCTCTACCGTCATATAGAACGACCCTGACATGCCCGGCCACCAGCTCCAGGAGCCGTCAGACGTCTGCAGCTTCTTAAGGTTGTCTATGGCAGACGACAGGCGGCTACGCATAAGATTCTCGTCAAAGAAGTCCGTCAGCCGCTGTTTTTGCTCATGCTCCCTGTCGGCATCAGCCACCCACGGCGTCTCACTGAGGACAAGGTCCCGCAGCTCCTGATTTTTCTCCAGTGCACTCATCAGCGAGGTTTCACCGCCTTGTTCCCTGCGCCATGACTCCAGCACGTGCTTGGCGCGTGGAGACTGATTCAGGATATAGCTTCCGAGCGTATTGGCATAGTAGGAAGCCGCCTGACAGATAGCACAGTCGTCATGAGGATGTCCTACGGAGGGTAGCGCCTGTATCATGAGCCATGCAGGGTTGTTGGTATATTCTACGGTCAGTTTCGGTGTCGTGATGTCACCCTTCGGGAAGAGGGCCGCCAGGTCAATGTTTTTCGTTCCCGGCTCCCACTGGGTAATGGGCACAGTGACAGTTACACGTTCGCGGTCAGGCAGGATAGGCAGATAATGCTGTTCACCATCGCTAAAGCCGTCACCCTCTATTGTCATCCGGCAGATAAGGAGCGTGCCAGGAAGTATGACATCACCTAAGTTGAATGTCACAGAACCCGTGCTGCCTGCCTCCAGCGTAGTAAGCTGGCTGGCGCCATAGACCGGCTGTTCCGTCTCAGGGTCGATGAGCAGCAGACTGACGGCCCCGCTGACGACCTGGCTACCTGTATTGAAGAGGCGTGCGGAGAGGGAGGCCCGGTCGCCCTGCCGCAGGAACCGTGGTATGTTGGGCTGAATCATCACATCCTTCGTCGCCACCGCTTCGGCCTCCACATGACCGTACATCATGTCCTGCGTGTGTGCCAGTCCCAGTAACCGCCAGGTGGTGAGACTCTCCGGTAAGGTAAACTTCATCGTCACCCTACCCTCGCCATCCGTCTGCAGCTGGGGATAGAAGAATGCGGTCTCCTGCAAGTTCTCACGCAGTTGAACGTCGGGCTCGTCGGCATGGTCAGCATGCTGCGCCGCTACGGCAATCTCACTTTCCCGGACTGACCTTTCCTCCTCCGCGCCTTCATCGTTACCAGACACGTCAAAGGCACCAATAGCTGTGTTCGAGACAGCCAGTTCGTCTACGGCCATCGAGGCTGCTGCGCTCTTCAACAACGCACCCCTACCCCTCCGCATGCCACGGGTACCCATATAGCGAAACCACCGCGAAGGGAAGCAGTCATGGTCGAAATGGCTGAACACCATTTCTTTTACGTGAAGATAGTCCAGGCGGTGCGAGCCGCTGAAGAAGTTCTGCCGCCAGTTTCCGTAAGACCACGACAACTGGGGCAACGGCAGATTGACGTAAGGCATAAAGAACCAAGAGTGCCCAGACAGCTGGTCAAGACTCTTGTCGTAGAGAGTCGCCATGAATTGTGTGGCAGTAGCTGGGGTGCCGTCGGGAAGCATCACGGAGAGTGTCCACTCTTCCTGCTGGCCGGGGGTCAGCCGGTCGCGGAAGGTCTCCCACTTCAGCCTCAACTGTTTGTCGGGCATCGGGCGTCTAAGGGTTGTGTTATGCTGATACACTTGTCCATTGCGTACCCATGCATAACTGATGGTCAGTCCGTTGCCATAGCTTTCCTGATAAACAAACTTACGATTGACCAACGCGTCTGTCTTATCCACAGCACCCTGTTCAAGGATTGTGTTTCCGGAGACTATCGTATAGAGTATGTGTACCTGTTCACCCGACGCGCCCGCCTGCAGGGTGACGGGCTGTCCGTCACGTGGGAACTGCGCGTGAGACACATAGAACCAATCATCGGTCTGCACGACGGGACGCTGGTCGTCCAGCGAGAACACCACGAATGGCCGACGGATGGTGTCTCCCTGACAGACTGCCTCCAGCGTGTAGCGCCCACTCTTCATCACGGGCAGCTTCACCTGGCTCATGGTAGCGGCGGTCAGCCATTTGTCGTTGCCTATGCGATAGCGGACGTCTGCCGGCAGATCAGTTCCCGCAGCATTACGCAGATGGAACGTCACGGAAGGGTTGTCCTCCAGCAGCATTTTTTCCTCTACATCTGCCGTCAGAGCCGTCTTACGATTACCCAGAGGGAGCGACATCTCCCCGTGATGCGTCTCTCCGGCGGCATCGGTCACGTCGGCCGTGACGACGAAGTGGAAGAACATCGGGATGTTTAGTTCCTCCGGCATCGTCAGCGGCATCGTCATCTGGAAGGCACCGTCGGCATCGGTCTGGGTTTCGCCCTCATAGACTACCGCATCCTCGTCAATATCACCCAACAGCACGCGGTCCCAATAACGCTGATAGGAGAACCACCAATAGGCTCTGCGCCGCTCCACGCGATAGCTGACACGCCCTCCCTGAACGGGAACACCGGCATAGGTTTTCGCCGTACCAGTGACGGAAAGCGTGTCACCACCCTGATAGTGCTGGGTGGGCTGGGGAATCTCCACTTGGAACGTTGGCCTCTTATATTCCTCCACACGGAAGAATGCCCGCTGGCTACCCACGGAGACATGGAACTGTCCCGTCAGTCCTGCTGTAGGCAGACAGAAGTCAGCACTCACCGTTCCGTAGGCATCGGAGACCAGGTTCTTCTCATCTACCACCTTATAGTTGGCATCACGCAGGACCGCCTTCACCTGCCGGCCTTCGCAAGTTTGGTGGTCCATACCATTCTTGGTCTGGTAGAGGAAGGCGGCCATGTGAACCATCTGTCCAGGGCGATAGATGGAGCGGTCTGTGAAGACTGCCCACTGTTCGGAGTCGTGCGCCGCATTGAAACGGAAATTTCCGTAGATATCTGTCGGCGGACAGTACTGGTCGTCCCGTGTAGTCACAAAGACATTAGCAGAACGTCGTTCCTGGGCATGGTGGAGGCACTCTCCCTTTGCATTGGTGACTAGCGTCGTCACCATTCCCTTCGAACGGTTGCCGTAGGTCAGTCGGATGGTGGCTCCTGCCACGGGCTGTCCGGTAGTGGCATTGACGACAACATAGCGCATCTGGCTGTCAGGAAGGGCCTGTGCCAGTACACGGAGGTCGCTGACGAAATAGAGCGAACGCGACACCTGCGTAGCAGGATGACTCTCCAGTTCTATCATATAAATGCCGACGGGCAATCCGGGAATGACAATGCTATCCTTGAACAGTTCGTACTCCGGATGTCCCGTATAGTGTCGGGTTTGCTGATGGGGAAGTTGGGCCAGCAGAGGTTTCAGCTTCTGGTAGTCCCCGCTGTCGTTCGGATCAAGCTGCAGGTTGCCATCGGCCTTCACGCGGAAGATACGCATGGTCAGGTCGGTAACTCCTCTTAGATTATTCAAGACAAGAGTCTGCTCCCGCCCCGGGATGGTGACGCGCTGCTCCACAGAGCCGTAATACTGCCACTGCGTCAGCTCCTGCCTGGCGTTACGCAGCTCATTAGCCCGTTTCCAAGTGCCCCATCTCTGCAAGGCCTCGTCAATGTAAGCCACCTTCTGTTGCGCTGTATAGCCACCTGACAACATGCAGCGGAAACGCACGATGGCAACCTCGCAGCACTCCTCCAGGTCACTATACAGTTCTATCAGGGAGTCCAGGCGTGCAATGGCCGCAGCCCCGTGCGACTGCTGCTGGATGACGGCCATGGCCGTTAGCAACTGTGCCTTGCGGTTGGACGTCGTCATATAATAACGGTGTAATGCTTCGTACTGTTCCGTCTCATAGCCGATGACACTCAGCAGGTCGTCACCCATCAGATGACTGTCGACTCCCTTGATGACAAAGGGCTCGTACGCAGGAGTCTTCACAGCGGCAAGCTCATCAGGATGGGTCATGCTTCTCTGCTGGTAATCAGCAGCCGTTATAGCTGCATTTTCGTAGGACGCGGCATTATCCCGATAAAGCCGGAACAGCACAGCATCATACACCGACTTCAGGGCAACGTCACGAGCATGTTCCTCACGCGCCTTCAATCCCTCGATAAAGGGAGCCAGCGAGTCAGGCGACACTTCCGTAGCCACCCTGCCGTCCGTCAGCAGCGCTTTCAGCAACTGACCGTAGTTGCCCTCCCTGCCAGCCTTAGCGACCAGCCGGGCCAGCACTTGGCGCTGCGTCTGGGGCAGGTCTTTCTGCTCGGCGTCCTGCACCTGTTTCCATAAGTCCTTATACGTTTGCCCCATCACAACCTGTGTTATACAGAAAAACACGAGAGAAAGAACGAGTCTTACCATACAAACCTTATTTATATTACGACATATATTACTGCAAAGATACAAATTTTTAGAAAAGAGAAAATGTTTCTGAGTAAAGAATTAAGAAATTTTGCTGTTGTAGTACATTTTTTTAGAGATGAACCCATTGCCGTTTCGGAAGAATTATTTAACTTTGCAACCGCTGAAGTTTTCCAAAATGGGAAACTTTTGAAAAGGCGAAAACAAAAAAGTTTCCCAAAATGGAAAACTTTTTAGCCTAAAGAAATCGGCAAACAATCTAAAATAATTAACTATAAAACAATGGAAATCAAGAATTTCACCATCACAAAACGAGACGGCTCCAAGGACCAGTTCTCCTTGGACAAAATCATGAACGCCATCGTAAAGGCGTTCGAAAGTGTCAACGAGAAAGCCGACTTAGCCACGGTATCCAAGATTCTGAACCACCTGGACATGCACGATGACATCACGGTAGAGGACATTCAGAACCAGGTAGAGGAATCGCTAATGCGCGAAGGGTACTACAAGGTAGCCAAGTCATTCATACTATACCGTCAGGAACACTCCGAAGACCGTGAAACGCTGGAGAAGATGATGTTCGTCTCGGAGTACTGTGACTCCGTAAACGCCGCTACTGGTTCCAAGTATGATGCCAACGCAAACGTCGAGCATAAAAACATCGCCACGCTGATAGGCGAGCTGCCGAAGTCAAATTTCATCCGTCTGAACCGCCGCATGCTGACCGACCGCATCAAGAAGATGTACGGCAAGCAACTGGCCGACGAATATATTGACAAGCTGACACATCACTTCATCTATAAGAACGACGAGACATCACTGGCCAACTACTGCGCCTCCATCACGATGTACCCTTGGCTCATCGGTGGTACGGTAGCTATCGGCGGCAACTCCACCGCCCCCACGAACCTGAAGTCGTTCGCCGGCGGTTTCGTCAACATGGTGTTCATGGTTTCGTCCATGTTGAGCGGTGCCTGTGCCACTCCTGAGTTTCTGATGTACATGAACTACTTCATTGGCAAAGAGTACGGAAAGGACTACTGGAAGCGTGCCGACGAGCAGGCTGACCTCAGCCTGAAGAAGCGCACCATCGACAAGGTTATCACTGACTACTTCGAACAGATTGTCTACACCCTGAATCAGCCGACAGGTGCCCGCAACTATCAGGCAGTCTTCTGGAATGTGGCCTACTACGACCGCTACTATTTCGAGAGCATCTTCGGCGAGTTCTACTTCCCGGACGGTTCGAAGCCCGACTGGGACAGCCTCTCCTGGCTGCAGAAGCGCTTCATGAAGTGGTTCAATAAGGAACGCACGAAGACGCTACTCACGTTCCCCGTAGAAACGATGGCGCTGCTGATTGACGAGAACGGCGAGTGCAAGGACAAGGAGTGGGGTGAGTTCACGGCCGAGATGTACGCCGAGGGACACTCGTTCTTCACCTATATGAGCGACAATGCCGACTCGCTGAGTTCGTGCTGCCGCCTGCGCAACGAGATCACCGACAACGGCTTCAGCTATACGCTCGGTGCCGGTGGCGTCTCCACAGGTTCGAAGTCAGTACTCACTATCAATCTGAACCGCTGCATACAGTATGCCGTCAACCACAAGTTGGACTACCTGGAGTACCTTAGCGGCATCATCGACCTCTGCCACAAGGTGCAGCTGGCCTACAACGAGAACCTCAAGGAGCTACAGGCCCACGGCATGCTGCCCCTCTTCGACGCCGGCTATATCAACATCGGCCGCCAGTACCTCACCATCGGCATCAACGGCCTGGTGGAGGCTGCTGAGTTCATGGGACTGAAGATTACGCCCAACGACGACTACCTGCACTTCGTACAGGGCATCCTCGGACTCATCGAGAAGTACAACCGCCAGTACCGCTCCAAGGACGTGATGTTCAACTGCGAGATGATTCCTGCAGAGAACGTCGGCGTGAAGCACGCCAAGTGGGACCGTGAGGACGGCTACTTCGTACCGCGCGACTGCTACAACTCCTACTTCTACGTCGTTGAGGACGACTCGCTGTCCGTCATCGACAAGTTCAAGTTGCACGGCGCACCCTACATCGAGCACCTTACAGGCGGTTCTGCCCTTCACATGAATCTGGAGGAGCACCTGTCTAAAGAGCAGTACCTCCACCTGCTGAAGGTCGCTGCGAAGGAAGGCTGCAACTACTTTACCTTCAACATCCCCAACACTGTGTGCAATGAGTGCGGGACCATCGACAAACGATATC
>CAMHIM010000052.1 GCA_946185225.1 uncultured Prevotellaceae bacterium | reverse complement strand
ATCTTCATCTTCTTGTCCTTTCATTTCTCATCTGGTCTGCCTGTTTCTGCATGGCTTCCAGACGGGCTGCCAGTCCGCTCTGCTTCTTGGGATTGTTCTTGTTCTCCTTGTAGCGGGCTTCGAGGATGGCCAGCAGCTTGGCGTCGTTGGTGGTCTTCCGGAGTGTCCACATGATGGCTGCTGACATGAAGAGCGAGATGAAGTAGTAGAAGTTCAGTCCGCTGGAGTAGTCGTTGAACATGAAGAAGAACATGACGGGCATGAGGTACATCATCCACTGCATCATCTTCATCTGTTCTGCCTGCTGGCCAACCATCTGGTCCTTCTGCTGTCGCATGGTCATCATGGAGTAGAGGATGTTGCTGACGCAGAACAGGATACAGGTGAGCGACAGGTGGTCGCCGATGCCCCAGATGTTGGTTTGCCATTCCACGATGGGGTCGTATGTCGACAGGTCGTCAATCCAGAGGAATGCCTGACGGCGCAGCTGGATGGCGTTAGGGACGAAGTTGAACATGGCAATCCAGATGGGCATCTGTATCAGCATGGGCAGACAACCCGACAGAGGGGACACGCCGTATTGCGAGTAGAGCTGCATCATGGCCTGTTGCTTCTGCATCTGGTCTTCCGGCTTGTCGTATTGCTTGGTGGCTTCGTCGAGTTTCGGCTTTAGTACACGCATCTTGGCCGACGACATGTAGCTCTTCTTCACCATCGGGAAGGTGATGGCCTTCAGCAGCAACGTGATGAGGATGAGGACGATACCCATATTCAGACCGAATCCTGTCAGCCAGTCGAAGACGTACAGCGTGAACCAGCGGTTGATGATGCGGAAAAGCGGCCACCCCAGGTAGACGAGCTGCTCCAGGTCAAGGTCCTTGCCGAAGGTGCTCTGCTCCTCGACGTCCTTGATGAGTCGGAAGTCGTTCGGACCGATGTACATCTCAAACTCCGAGGGGCGTACACCAGTGGGGTCGAAGGCGGTCTTCATCTTGGCGTTGAACTGTTTCAGGAATCCGGAGCCCTTCTCCTGTGGTATGCTGCTCATGAGCGAGTTGGCGGCAAAGTCGTCCTTGGAGATGAGCGCAGCCGAGAAGAACTGATTCTTGAAGGCCACCCAGTCGAGTACCTCCTCAATGTTCTCGTTGACCTTCTCCGAGGTCTCGCTCAGGTAATCTGTGCCACCGTCCTTCTCTTTATAGGTGAGGGTAGAGTAGCGGTTCTCGAAGGTGAAGCCCTTTTCCTGTTGCCGGGCTTTCTCGCCCCATTCCAGGTCCAGCGTCTGGTAGTTGGGAGCAAAGATGCCAGCCAGTCCCTGCGCCTGCAGGGAGAAGTGCAGCAGGTAGTCCTTTCCCAGTGTGTAGTTCAGCACGATGGCTCCTCCGTTGCCGGCAGCGGCAGTCATGGTGAGGGTTGAGTCCGTGACGTTGGACGGTGTGAAGTAGAGGTCGCTGGTAATGATGTTCTCCGTCTTTCCGGCCAGCATGAACTTCATCTGCTGCGTCTTCTCGTCGAAGAGCGTCACGTCCATCTTGTCCTCCCTGTTCTCGAATCCCTTGATGACGGCCTTGCTGATGGTGCCTCCCTTGGTGTCGAAGGTCAGCTCCACCTTTTCGTTCTTCAGTACGACGGGCTTGCTCTCGCCGTTCAGGGCTGCATGGAACAGCGACGTCGTGTCTCCTTTGGCAGCAGCCTCTGCCTGTGCCTTCCGTTCGGCCTCGGCAATCTGCTGCTTCACCTGCAGGTCTTTCTGTACGGCGGCAATGCTATCCTGCTGGTGCTGGTAAGCTTCAGCCTCCTCTTTTGACGGCTGGTTGTACCAGCTGAAACCGATGAGTACCAGACCTATCAGTACAAATCCTATTAAAGTGTCTTTGTTCATTTTCTTAATGATGCTAGTGTGGTTTCTTTCCTTATTTTAATTAACAAGGTGCAAAAGTACGCATTTTTTTTCGCATAACGTCATTAAGAACCATTTTTTTCGAGAAGGAATGAACTTGACGTAGTCAAAAGTTGTAAGAATTATGACAGCTTTTAGGGGATTTTGTCGTAGAAAATGACAGAAAAAAGTTTGCTCCGGGCAAACTGTCCTTAAGCCCAGAGCAAACTGTCCTTTTGCTCCGGGCTAATTGTCTGTCAACCCAGGAGCTGCAAAAACCTTGTGGGTTTGATAGCTATCGTCACTTCAGTTTCATAGTCTTGTAGCCGCCGCTGAACATAAAGCGGTTAATGTACTTGACAACAAGCCCCTCGTAGACTGCTTTCTGCATGAAGGTGCCGTAGGCGAGCCACTTCTGGCCCTTTGCGTCTGTGTATTTCCAACCTACGTCAACGGCTCTCTGGTCAATGACTTTCGTGCCCGACTTGTAGAGCGGACGCCAGCCGGAGGAGAGGAATACGATGGGGGCAGACTTGTGTGCAGGGTCTTCGATGCCTATGCACTCGCGAATCTTCCCCTCAATACCTGCGATGGCTCCGTAGGTCTTTGGCATGTCCTGAGGCTCCTTGAGGTCGTCCAGTACAGCATCGCGAATCTCACGTTGCCGCTCCAGCGCCTTGTTGTACATCGCGGCGAAGTCGGTGGCGCGGCTGTCCTGCCGCCATTGGGGGTGCTTTGTCAGGAAGTTCTCGTAGGCTATACGGAACTCGCGGTAGTTGTTGTAGGCAGCTTGCTTCTTGTCGTTGCCGTATGCCTTGTCGGCCTGTGTGAGACAGCTGTAGGTGGCGTCGAACACATTGCTGTAGTCGGAGCGAGCCGAGAGTTCCTCGGCTGCTTTCATCAGCATGTATCCGCGGAACAGACGGTCGTTCTCCTTTTCCCACAGCGTGTGCGTCTTGTTCTCGCTGTCCACAATCTGTGTGTTGCTGCCGTCGGCCATCTGCTGCTTCAGAAATCCGAAATAGTAGGACTGGGCTACGACGTAGCCTTTTATCATTTGGCGGAAGTTCTTGTAGTCGTCAGGCTTTTGCATGTAGTCGTAGAAGAAGGCGTTGACCACTGGTTCTCCGTAGGCCAGCACGCGGTTGTCCGGACAGACGGGGCAGCAGGCGCGTACGACAGCTCCATGAGGCATGCCTTCAGAGCCTGTCAGCATCTCGCAGATTTTGGCGTAGAGGTAATAGATGAAGTTCTCGGTCTTTTCTGTTCCGTCAAGAAAAATCCCTGCTGTAGCAAACTGCTTCCTGTCGTAAGGGAACAGCGTCTGCATGTCTTGTTCTGCGCGTCCGTCGGTCTCGTTGCCTGAGAGGTCAGTGACGGTCTCGCCTGACACGGCCTCCTCGTCAGTGGCATAGCTCCCAATGCTTGCTGCACGGTCCTTGACGTTGCCTGTCTTGTCGTTTGCCTTTTCCTTGACGGTCGTCTTTACTTTCTCTTTCGCATTCTTCATAAGACCCTTCAAGTTACCGAACTGTGCCTGTGCCGGTGCAGCCATCAGCATTGCCAATGCCAGCATCAACATACATCTCGTCATACTTATTCCTTTCATGGTTCTGGATTTTTAGTCGTTTGTTGGGCAAATATACGAAGTTTTTTCGAAACGGCAAAGGGAAAGCGTGTTTCTTTGTTAAAAAACTGTATTTCGAGTGCAAAGTTACAATTGTTTTCCGTAATTTTGCCACCAGTTATGAGAAAAGTTGTTTTGTTCTTGGCGGCTTGTTCGGTTCTCAGCATCCAGGCCGCACAACCTGCCAGCGGGGTCAATGGGCACTTCTACCGCCTTTTTGCCCCCCTGACGTTCTATCATTCTGTTGCCAACAGACAATTCTCCGTCCTGAACGACGGATGTGACTCGCTGACACAGGCCATCGACAGAGTCTTGCTGAACGTCTATCTGACACGTCCGGACCTGGTGAAGAATACGGAAACGAAACTGCAGGAAGCCGGCACCATCCGCGATGATGTCAACGTGCCCATCGTGCAGCACGTGGAACTGGTGGAGCAGGTAGACCCCACACCGGCAGAGGTTGAGGTGGAGCCGGTTCAGCAGCTGATGGTGAAGAAACCGAAGTTCTGGACAATGAAGGGTGACGGTTCGCTGCAGTTCATGCAGAACTATGTATCCGAGAACTGGTACAAAGGCGGCGAGAGCAACTATTCCGCATTGGGACGACTGACGCTGGAGGCCAACTATGACAACAAGAGTCGCTGGAAGTGGGATAACAAACTGGAACTGAAACTGGGCTTCCAGACATCGAAGAGCGACTCGCTGCATAAGTTCAAGACCAACGAAGACCTGATACGTTATACGGGTAAGGTGGGGTTACAGGCCACGAAACGCTGGTACTACACGATGCAGCTCATTGCCTATACGCAGTTCTTGGAAGGTCTGAAGAGCAACGACCGTCGTGTCTACTCCAACTTCCTGTCGCCGTTGAACCTGAATGTCGGCCTTGGTATGGACTATAAGCTGGAAGCACTCAAGAAACGACTGACAGGAACGGTCAACATATCACCTCTCGCTGTGAACTACCGTTATGTGGAGCGTTCCTGGTTCGAGAAGAAAAAGGCGGACGATCCCAAGACGTGGAGCTGGTTCCCCTCACGTTACGGCATCGAGGCCGGGAAGCACCATCTGTTGGACCTGGGTTCGCAGCTGACGGCTAACCTGGAGTGGAAAATCAACGACAACGTGACGTGGAAGTCGCGTCTCTATGCCTTTACGAGCTACAAGCGTACGGAGGTGGAGTGGGAGAACACCTTTGCCCTCCGGGTGTCGAAGTTCATCTCGGCAAACCTGTTCCTCTATCCTCGCTTCGACGATGCCGGCCGGCGTGATGAAGGGCTGGGATTCTTCCAGTTCAAGGAGTACTCCTCGCTGGGCTTCTCGTACAGTTTCTGACGGATAAAGCAAATCAAGAGCCCCCACGGTCGCAACCGTGGGGGCTCTTGTATGATAAGGATGCTTGATGCCGTTTCCGTTATTGCCGTGGCTTGGCCTCTTCCATGTCACCCTCAATGTAGAGGCGGGTCATCTCCACAGCACCATTTGTGCGGACGGTAATGGACTTCTTGAAGTGGCCAGGGAACTTGCCTGTTCCGTTGTAGGTAACCTTGATTTGTCCCTTCTCGCCGGGCTTGACGGGTGTTTTGGTATATTCGGGTACGGTGCAGCCGCAGGATGCCACAGCCTGGTTGATAATCAGCGGTTTCTCGCCTACGTTAGTATAGGTGAATACGCAGGACACCACGGGCTCCTTCTCAGAGAACTTTCCGAAGTTGTGGGTCACCTTGTCGAACTTTATCTCAGCTTCTTTCTGAGCTGTGGCTGCCGTTATGCCGCAGACGAACAGCAACGTCATCAATAGAATCTTCTTTGTCATAATCGTTGTTAGTTGGTTATTTCTTTACGCAAAAGTACAACATTGTCAACGTACTACGTCCGTTTCGTTCGTTTATTTATACTTTTTTAATAATCACGGTTGCTGCTTCAGCAGCTTGTAGTATTCTGCAGCACCCAGCAGGAAGCATCCGGTTCCGTAGTCTTCGAAGTCAGGCACCTTGTCGTACGAGAGAGGTTGTCCTGCCGATGGATCTTTGCCGGTACCCTGCATCCATCCCAGGAATCCGTCGTGGTGGACGGCGTCCTTCACCATCGCCTTCCACGCCTTGTCGCAGACGGGGCGGTAGGCCTTTTCCTTCAGGTAGCCTTTCTGGATTCCCCATGCCATGCCGTAGAGGAAGAGTGCCGTTCCAGATGTCTCCTTCATCTCGTAGTTCGACGATGTCAGGCTGGGATTCCAGAACCCGTCCTCGCGCTGACACTTCACCAGGGCCTTGCTCATCAGCAGGAAGTCCTGTTTCAGCTGTTTGTAAATTTTGTCCTTGGGTGAGAGCTGGTTCATGCAGCGCACGAGGGCGGCATAGACCCATCCGTTGCCGCGGCTCCAGTAGCACTGGTTCCCGTCAGGCTCCTTGTAGGGCGGTACGTAGTCGGCGTCGCGCCACCATAGTCCCTCTTTCTTGTTGAACAGGCCACCAGCCAGCGTGTCACGGCTCCACGTGTACATCTTCATGGCGTGGTTCAGGTATTGGCGGTCACCCGTAATCCTCGTCATCTGGAAGTACAGGGGCATGGCCATCTGGATGGCGTCAATCCATGTCCACCAGCCATAGAGTGACGGCACCCTTGACTGCGTCTTCATGTTGGGGTTCGTTGACTTCTGGTTGGGCGTCACCATCTGGTGCAGCAGGTTCTCCCGTACATGAGCAATCTTCTCTTCACCACCGACCTGTTCATAGCGGTCCAGGTACGTCTGTCCGCAGCACTGGTCGTCGGCGTCGTTGGTTGTCACGCCGTTGCGGGGCGTCCACTGGTGGAACGAGGCCCAGCGGTCGGTATAGTCCGTGTAGCGCTTGTCGCGGTCAATCTCGTACAGAGCCATGAGTCCCTCGTAGTAGACGGCGCGGGTCCACAGTGAGCTGGGACGGACGCGCTTCACGTTAGTGGGAAGTGTGGGGTCCTGATACTTGTTCATGAAGTAGTTGTTCGCGCGACGTGCAACGGAAAGTACGTCTTCTGCCGTGGTTTGGGCCATCGCGCAGGTGGTCATTAAGATAATGCTCAACAGGGAATTTAGTCGGTTCATTTGTTTGTAGAATTAGTTTCTGTGTGCAAAGATAGATAAAAACGACAGAAAGACCAAATAAAATTTCAAAACTCTTCGCTGTATTGTTTTTTTTGCAGTACCTTTGCATGCCGAAAGTAAAACCATATAAATATGTATAGGACAAATACCTGTGGTGAGTTACGTATCACCGATGCCGGCCGTGAAGTGACGCTGGCGGGATGGGTGCAGCGCACCCGCAAGATGGGTGGCATGACGTTTGTGGACTTGCGTGACCGTTACGGTCTGACACAGCTGGTGTTCGACGAGTCTGACGATGTCGCTTTGTGTACACAGGCCAACAAGCTCGGCCGTGAATACTGCATACAGGCCAAGGGCGTTGTACGTGAACGCGAGTCAAAGAATTCCAAGATGCCAACTGGCGATATCGAGATTGTCGTTCGTGAACTGAACGTGTTGAGCGAGAGCCAGACCCCGCCATTCACGATTGAGGACCAGACGGATGGTGGCGATGACATTCGCATGAAATATCGTTATCTGGACCTGCGCCGTACTGCTGTCCGCAAGAATTTGGAGCTGCGCCACCGTATGACCATCCTTATCCGTAACTTCCTGGACAACAAGGATTTCATAGAGGTGGAGACGCCTATTCTGATTGGCTCTACTCCTGAGGGCGCCCGCGACTTCGTGGTGCCCAGCCGTATGAACCCTGGACAGTTCTATGCGCTGCCCCAGTCTCCCCAGACGCTGAAGCAGCTGCTGATGGTCAGCGGTTTCGACCGTTACTTCCAGATTGCCAAGTGCTTCCGTGATGAGGACCTGCGTGCCGACCGTCAGCCAGAGTTTACGCAGATAGACTGTGAGATGTCGTTTGCCGATCAGGAAGATGTGCTGGAAATCTTCGAGGAACTGGCCCGTCACCTCTTCCGTGAGATTCGTGGTGTGGAGTTGCCGCAGCTGGAGCGTATGACGTGGCATGAGGCCATGCGTCGTTTTGGTTCCGACAAGCCCGACCTGCGCTTCGGTATGGAGTTCGTGGAGATGATGGATGTCCTCAAGGGTACCGGAACGTTCTCCGTATTCAACGAGGCAGGATATATCGGTGGCATTGTCGTTCCCGGCTGTGCTGACTATACCCGCAAGCAGCTGGACCAGCTGACTGACTTTGTGAAGCGTCCGCAGGTAGGTGCCAAGGGACTCGTCTATGTAAAGTATAATGCCGACGGTACGGTGAAGAGCTCTGTCGACAAGTTCTATGCTCCTGAGGTATGGCAGAGCCTGAAGGAGAAGACGGGCGCCAAGGATGGCGACCTGGTGCTCATCCTCAGCGGCGACAAGGCCAATAAGACCCGTACGCAGCTCTGCACGTTACGTCTGGAGATGGGCGACCGTCTGGGACTGCGTGACAAGAATGTGTTCAAGTGCCTGTGGATTGTTGACTTCCCCTTGTTCGAGTGGAGTGACGAGGAGCAGCGTCTGATGGCAACCCACCATCCCTTCACGCTGCCTAATCCTGACGACATTCCCCTGCTTGACACTGCTCCGGAGAAGGTGCGCGCCGTGGCCTATGACTTCGTGTGCAACGGCATTGAGGTGGGTGGTGGCTCCCTGCGTATCCACGACGGCAAGCTGCAGGAGAAAATGTTCCAGATTCTGGGCTTCACTCCTGAACGTGCTATGGCACAGTTCGGATTTCTCATCAACGCCTTCAAGTACGGTGCTCCCCCTCATGCCGGTCTCGCCTTCGGTCTTGACCGCTTCGTCAGCATCATGGCCGGTCTTGACAGTATCCGCGACTGCATCGCCTTCCCGAAGAACAATTCCGGTCGTGATGTCATGCTTGATGCTCCTGGCGAATTGGACCCGAAACAGCTGGAAGAACTGCAGCTGAAGATTGACGTAGGTCAAGAATAAAGGTTGTTTTGCTAAAATAACTTAATATTTCGTTTTGTGGATAAGGATAAGTGTTACTTTTGCACCGGCAAATCAACCAATATTAAAAAGAGAACCAATTTCAATTAAATCATGGCAGAAAAGAAAGCAACAACGAAGAAGGCTACTGAGACTAAGGCTACAGCAGCAAAGAAGGAAACCGTAAAGAAGGCAGCAGCTCCCAAGGCTGCTAAGGCTACTCTCGCAGTGAATGCTGAGAATGCAGGTTTCAAGGCAGGTGATGTTTATCAGGCTCTGGCCGCAGCTGGCAAGGCTCTCTCTGTAAAGGAGATTGCAAAGGCTGCAAAGATCTCCGAGGAGGAGACCCTGCTCGGTCTTGGCTGGCTCTTCAAGGAGGGTAAGCTCGCTAATGCTGAGGAGAAGATCACTCTCGCTTAATCGATTTCAATCTATAATGAAGGGTCGGTAACCACAGAATTACCGACCCTTTTTTCTATCTGAATGACTTACGACAGACAAATACTGAGAATCTTGGCGGAGGTGGGTGTGCGTGGCATCAGCGTACAGTCGCTTGCGAAGCATGTATATAACATGAACAACACGCTTTTCGCCGCCTCCAACTGGGACGAGGTATATGCTTATGTCCGTCAGTATCTGCTTCGCAACAGTAAGTCGCCTTACTCCCTGATAGAACGCACGGACCGCCGTGGTTATTATCGACTGAACACGAAGGGGTCGGACGATGCCCGCCAGCTATTGCTGGACTTCCGGGATGAGACGCAGGAGGAGCCGTGCGAGGAACCTCAACAGCAGCAGGACTGCTCGCTGGACCTCTTTGGCGACTTTTAGATTTCCTTGATGATTTTGGCAGGGACTCCGGCCACCAGGCTGTGGCTGGGAACGTCTTTGGTGACGACGGCACCGGCAGCAACGACGACGTGACTACCGATGGTGACGCCGGGCAGGATGACAGCGTTGGCTCCAATCCAGACATCGTCTCCTATGGTAACCTGACTTGTTGTAACGCCTTGCTCGTCAATTCGTTTTCCGGTGTCTTCGAAGCGGTGGTTAAGAGCCGTGACGGTGATGCCTTGTGCCAGGTTGACGTGGCTGCCGATGGCGACGGGCCCGATAATGGTGTTGTGTAGTCCGATGCGTGTATGGCTTCCGATGGTGATGTCTCCGACGGCATTGTTGATGCACGAGAAGGACTCAACGACGCTGTAGTCGCCTAACGAGAAGCGCCGGTAGGGCGGTGTGTCCATCCTGACGGAGCGGTGAATCACGGCGTGTCGTCCCCGGTGCTGGTAGAGTGGGGCAAGCATGCGTATGAACCATCTGGGGCGTGTCTGCACCTGATTCATGATGAGCCAGTCGATGACCCTTTTGATGCCGGGGTTCTCCTTGAATCTTTCTCTGATTGTTTCCTTGTCCATGCTTATACTTTCTCGATAAGTTGTTTCCACTGCTTGATGACGTTGCTGATGTCGAAGCGGCCGGCCAGTCGGATGGCAGTCTCCGAGGCCTTGTCCCAGTCCAGGTGTGTGGCAAGGTCCATCTTCTGCGCCATGTCGGCGACGTCTCCGTTTCGGAAGTAGATACCCTCGTCTCCCAGAATATCCCTGCTGCTGGGCAGGTCGGAGGAGACGACGGGTACGCCGTGGGCCATCGCCTCGACAAGTACCAGTCCGAAGCCTTCCCACCGTGAGCTGAGCACGTAGACCTGTGCCTGGGAGTAGTACTCCTGGATGTTGCTGGTGAAGGGGTGCAGCGTGATGCGTCCTTCCATGCCGCACTCCCGTATCTGTTGCTGCAGTGCATCGTGCTCCGGTCCGTCGCCGACGATGTCCAGTTGCCAGTCCTGATGGCTTGTGGCAAAGCGTGCAAATGCCTGGACGAGCAGGTCGAATCCCTTGTGCTGCGGTGCCATCCTGCCGACGGCCAGGAACCGCCGGCTGTTCCCTTGGGAGCGCTTGCCCGGCACGAGTGTCAGGGGGTTGGCGATGACGGCGGGGCAGTAGCCGAAGGCCTTCTCGTATTCGTCGGCATCCGACTGGTTGAGTACGACGGTGGCGTCCAGTTTCTGCAGTTGCCGTCCGTAGTGTTTCCTCAGTTCCTTCCCGAGATAGGGCGAACCGTCGCGTAGCAGGGCGTCAAAGGAGTTGTGTATCCATCCGACGGTTCTGGCACCGCCTACGCGTTTCCTGATGGTGGCCAGGCGGATGGCCAGGAAGGCGTGTACGCCGATGATGACGTCGTAGTGTCGGGAGCGCAGTAGGTCGGCCAGCGCCTGTTGCCGTTCGGAGGGGAAGGAGCTGTGGGCGTAGAGGTCGGACGTCAGTCCGCCCTGCGGTAGCATCTTGCGGTACAGGTAGCTGTAGGCTTTGCATCCCAGCGTCTTCAGTCTGCTAACCTGAGGGTAGGATACATGGATATAGGTGAGGGGATAGTCGCCCAGCCTGTAGAGTGTCAGGTCCTGTTCTTCGGGCTTGTCGAAGGTGACAATCTCTACCTCATAGTCTTTCGACAGCGCTGTTGCGATGACGGCGGTCACTCTCTGCACGCCTCCGAAGGAGAAGATGCTGTCTGTGAGGAAGCCGATTCTCTTCATGGGCGTCTTGTGATTTCGTTAAACAGTTCGTTCCACTGCCGCATGATGTTGTCCGTCGTGAAGCGCCGGATGTTCTGTGCTGCCTTCTGTCCCATGGACTTGCGCAGCTCGTCGTTCTCTATCAGGCGGCAGATGGCGTCAGCCAGCTGGCTGCAGTCGCCGTCCTTGCAGAGGAATCCGTCCTCGCCGTCCCGGATGATGTCGCTGGGTCCGCAGGGGCAGGCGAAGGATACCGGCGGTACGCCGACGGACATGGCTTCTGCCAGTGCCAGTCCGAAGCCTTCGAACCTGGAGCTGAAGACGAAGACGGAGCTTTTCAGGTACTCCTGCCGGATGTCGCTGACGACGGGGTGGCATACCACTTTCCCTTGCAGTCCCTTGTCGTCGGCCATCTGCTGGTAGGCGGCGTTGTCGCCGCCGCCGAAGATGTGCAGCGTCCAGTCGGGGTGCCTCCGGCCTATCTGTACCCAGGCGTCAATCAGCAGGTCGAAGCCTTTCTGCCAGGTGTAGCGTCCTGCTGCAATGACGCGCTTTGCCGAGCACTCGGCCAGCGGCCCGTTGTAGTCGGGGATGGGGTTGGGTATGACGCGCAGGTTGTCGGTGTGCCAGTTGTCGGCGTCCTCGTGTGTCAGCACCACGAAGCGGTCCAGCCGTCGTACCTTCCTGTCCAGCTGCCCCATCCACCACCGCGTGAGCCAGCGGTTGGCGAAGGCGGGCAGGAACGTGAAGTGTGCCTCGCGGTAACGGTAGCGTCCGAAGTGAATCTCGCCTACTTTCTTGCTGCCGTCCTTCAGGTCGCAGAGGAAGTTGATTTCGCGTCGTAGCAGGGAGATGGTGACGTCCGGTTTCAGCCGCAGGAGGCACTTCTGCATCTTCTCCTTGTATGCCTTCATCCTTGTGTGGTAGAGGTAGAGGCGCTTCCATGCCGGCAGTTTCCACAGACTGTCGATGTTGACGTCGAGCGCCAGCACCCTGACCTTGGGCGACAGGGGGAAGTAGGGCTTCTCGTTCTTGTTGTCCGTCGTGATGATGCTGACGTCGTAGCCCAGCACGTCTGCCAGGTAGTTGGCCTTGTTGGTCAGTACGCGTTCCATGCCTCCGGAGTGGTTCAGCGAGGGTATGCAGTAGGCCAGTCGTCTGCCGTTTCCGGGGGTGGGGTAGACGGCGTTGAGCACGTTCTGCATCTGGTGTTTCCATGACAGGTCGCTGATGGAGTCGCGTATCTGCTGCGGGGTCATCGTCATGTTCCTGTGGAACTGTATGATTTGCTCTATGTCGACGGGCGTCTCGTCGGCCGGCATCTTGAGGACGTAGGGCTTGTCGTCGAAGTCGCTGTCGCTCTCGGAGTAGATGAACGGTATGCCGCGGGCGGCGTACTCGCGGTTCTTGAGGGTCTTGATGTGGTCAATGCCCACCCGGTGTCGTCCCAGACTGCCCACTCCGAAGTCGCATTTGTCGAAGATGGCGTCCAGTTCCTGACCGTGCTTCTTGCCGTAGAGAATGACATATGGCTCCAGGTGGTGGTCGCGGATGATGCCGGTAATCTCCTGCTCCTCGATGGGTGAGAAGAAGTAGCCCACAACGTGGAAGAAGACTTTGTAATCTCTTGGCTTAGAGTAGTATGCGGCCAGTCCGCTGATGAGCCGGTCGAAGCCGTGCCAGCGATGGATTTCGGCTACTCCGATGAGGTTCAGCTCACGGCTGGTGTCTCCCCAGGCGGCTTTCATGCTGACGCTGTCGAAGTCGATGCCGTTGGAGATGCGGATGGTCTGCTGCCCGAAGATGTAGTCTTCCTCGGAGAAGGTGACGATGGCGTCCAGGTGGCTTGCCAGCCGGTTGCGGAAGAGTTTGTCCTGGATGAGCTGGCGCTGCATGGACTTGTTGACGTACTCGTCGTCGTAGGGGTAGGTGGGGATTTCCATGACCACCTTCATGCCTGCCTTCTTCATCTGCCGTACCATGCGGATGGTGAAGAGGTTGGCGTTGTGGTTGGAGCGGATATAGACGATGTCGATGTGGTTCTCCCTGGCGTACCTGACGATGGAGGAGAACTCTATGCGCTTCTGTATCTTGCTCCACGTGCCGTTGCCGTAGTCGATGATGACGTGGTCGTCGACGAGTCTTCTCTTGCTTCCGTTCTCGTCCATGAAGCAGATGTGGGCCTCCAGGCCGCATGCCTTAAGGGCATTCAGCTGGTAGGATATTTTCTTGCTGATGCCGTTACTGGGGTCGAAGCCGTGGAATATGAGGAATAGTGCCTTCATGGGTTACAGGATTCTTTTTTGTTTGGCGATGGCAGTCATGATGAGCACCGTCAGCCAGCCGGGCATCTTGCCTAAGGCATAGTAGGCCAGGTTGTAGAGGCGGTGCCGCCTGAAGTGTATGATTTCGGAGAGTGCTGCCGGGTGGGTCATGGCTTTCCTCACCAGGCCGTCGGTCAGTCGGGGGCTGATGATGCGCCTGTTCTTCAGGGCGCCGCAGACGATGAAGAACATCTGCGTCATGCTCCGTAGGTAGCGGGCCTCGTAGTAGGGCTTTCCCTTCGACAGTTGTGCCATGTCCTTGACATCGCTGTAGATGCTGATGAACTGCTTGATTTCCTCCAGGCTGATGTGCTCACGTCCCTGGTAGTTGGACAGTGAGTTGGTGCGGATGTTATAGGTATAGGTGACGTCCGGCAGCAGCACCGCCCTCGTGACCAGCGGCACGAGGGTTGAGCTGAAGATGACGTCCTCGTGGAAGCGCAGGGGCGGGAAGCGCAGGTGGTGCTTCTCCAGGAACTCCCTGAGGAAGAGGATGTTGACCGAGTAGTCGCGCAGGTGCTCGTGGATGTCCCGGAAGGCGTAGCAGGCCAGCTCGTCCTCGTGGGTGAAGACCAGGTGCGACTGCACGTAGGTCTCGACGCCCTTGACGGTCTCGCCGTCAATGCAGACGGTATAGATGGAACCGTAGACAGCCTCCGCCTGGTACCGTTCCGCCTGTGCATGCAGCTTCTCGATGCAGTCGGGGGCTATCTCGTCGTCGGAGTCCAGGAAGTACAGGTATTTCCCCTGCGCATGGTCCAGGATGGTGTTGCGCGTGCTCCCCACACCCTGGTTTGCGTCGTGGCGTATCACCCTGACGATGCCCCCCCGCGGGTGCGCTGCCGCCACCTGTCGGATGACGTCCGCGGTGCCGTCGCTGCTGCCGTCGTCCACGATGAGGAACTCCATGCTGCCGCTGAACGTCTGTTCCAGCACGGACAGGACGCTCCGGCTGACAAACGCCTCACCGTTGTACACGGGCATTCCGACGGTTACGACACAGGGACTTGACGTCATTCCTTTTAGGCTTGAAGTTTGGTGCTTCACCAGGTGAAGATGGTTCCTTTTTGCCTTGCAAAGATAGGAATAATTACTGAGAAAACAAAAATCCTCGCTAAAATGTTTATGACATGGGGCCGTTTGTATGCGTCATCGGTGCTTCTCTTTCGAGAAAATCCGGATGGGAATGTAAAGAAAAATGGCAAGAATTTAGCACTTCGGAGCGATGCAATC
>CAMHIM010000051.1 GCA_946185225.1 uncultured Prevotellaceae bacterium | reverse complement strand
ACTTCAACGGCATCGAGGACGCCCTCGACACCATCATGGAGGCTATCAAGGCTGCCGGTTACGAGCCTGGCAAGGACGTGAAGATTGCCATGGACTGCGCTGCTTCTGAGTTTGCTGTCCAGGAGAACGGTGAGTGGTTCTACGACTACCGTCAGCTGAAGAACGGCAAGAAGAAGGACCCCAACGGCAAGAAGCTTTCTGCCGACGAGCAGATTGCATACCTCGAGGAGCTCATCACGAAGTACCCCATCGACTCTATTGAGGACGGCCTCGACGAGAACGACTGGGATAACTGGGTGAAGCTGACCGCCAAGATTGGCGACCGCTGCCAGCTCGTTGGTGACGACCTCTTCGTGACCAACGTGAAGTTCCTGGAGAAGGGCATCAAGATGGGTGCTGCCAACTCTATCCTCATCAAGGTGAACCAGATTGGTTCGCTCTCTGAGACCCTCGACGCTATCGAGATGGCTCACCGTCACGGCTACACCACCGTTACCAGCCACCGCTCTGGTGAGACTGAGGACACCACCATCGCCGACATCGCAGTTGCTACCAATAGCGGTCAGATTAAGACTGGTTCGCTCTCTCGTACCGACCGTATGGCTAAGTACAACCAGCTTATCCGCATTGAGGAGCAGCTCGGCGAGCAGGCCAAGTACGGCTACACCAAACTGAAGTAATTCGGTAATCCTGAATCATAAGAGAAAACAGGACGCACCAACACGGTGCGCCCTGTTTTTTTTCTTCTTGTACATATCATACCTGCCTCTCAACAATGTCGGATATTGAAGGAAGCAAAAGCCGACTTTGAAGGAAGCAAAAGCCGACTTTGCTACGGGCAAAGTCGGCTTTTATTGATATTCTGCAAATAAACTTATCGGATACGGTCCATGGAGCGGACCAGTTTCTCGTCAGCCTTGATGGCCTGGCGTGCCATGAAACAGAGGATGGCACAGACAGCGGGAAGGGCTGCCGAAAGCGTCATCGTAAGACCGTCGCCGGCAATGACGGCAAACAGCACATACCACACCACCTGCATCAGTGCGGCAACGGAAGCCAGCAGGGCCTGCAGCGGACGGCGGCGATACAGGAATATCGTCACCAGCATCAGCAGGGCCGACGACAGCAGCACCGCCATCAGCGGCCACGTGGAAAAGTGACGTCCGCCCGTTCCGTCAGTAATGAACAGATTGTAGATGTTGCCCATGACGGCGCCATCGACAGCCTGATAGGTTCCGATACGGGTGGAGAGACATACTACCGCCAGCACGAAGGCCAGCAGGAGGAACAGTGTCTGCTTGCGTTGTATCATGCCTCCTCTTCCTGTTGATCGCGCAGCGGGTCGCGCCAATACACTTTCCCCTCGACAAACTCCTGGGTAGCCAGCAGTGTGGGCTTGGGAAGTTTCTCGTAGTAGCGGGAAATTTCTATCTGCTCACGATTCTCGAACACTTCCTCCAGGGAGTCGTTATAGGAAGCAAACTCTGCCAGCTTCTTCGACAGGTCTTCCTTAATCTGAACGGAAATCTGATTGGCACGCTTTGCAATGATGGCAACACTCTCATAGATGTTGTCCGTATCCTTACAGAGGTCCATGATGTTACGGGTAACAGTACTTACCGGGGCTTTTGACTTTTTGTAATCCATATCTTTACTTGTTTGCTATTCTTCGTTTGTCTTGAAAAGGCTCATTCCTTCGTCATCTTCTTGCACTTGGCAATGAACTTCTCCGCAACAGCTACGCTTTTGGAGTCGGGAAACTCGTTGATGAAGCCGTAGCACTCATCCTCTGCCTCACGATAACGGTCTGCGCGCTTTTCCTCGCTGGAGTTCTCGGCAAGCTCGAACTTGCTCTTCATGATAAGCAGGGAGAACTTCTCCCGATGCTGAGAGAAGGGATATGACTTCAGGGCGTTCTGGGCCGTGATGATGCATGCCTCATAATTGCTCTCGGTGTTGGAGTTGATGTTGCCGAAGTAGCCGCCGAGGTCATAATACAGCTGGGCGGAAAGCAGCTCCTTCTCAATCAGCTTGTCCTGCAGCTCAAACATACGCTCCTGTGCCTTCGGGCGCAGTTCCGACTCCGGATAGTAGTCGATGAACTGCTGGTAGGCACTAATAGCGCCAATAGTGGGCGACTGGTCGAGACGCGGCTCCGGCGCACTCTCGAAGAGAGCCTGGCCAACGTAGAACATCGCCTGTTCGGCATAAGCACCCTTGGGATAGGTGGTGTGGTACTTCTTGAACGTCTCCGAAGCTGACTCGAAGTCGCCGTTCATGTACTGTGCCATCGCCAGCATGTAAAGGCTCTCCTGAGCTTCGTCGGTACCCTTCTTCAGGGTGACCAGCGTCTCCAGCAGAGACACGGCACGGCCGTACTTGCCCATTGCAAAGCATTGCTTGGCATATTCGTATTTGAAGTCGAAGTCTGTCGTCTTATAGACTCTGTTGAACTCATTTGCGCAACTGGTCAACAGCAGAGCGGAGCATATGATGATGAATGTTCTCTTCATTGTCTTTTATAAAAACGGTGCAAAATTACTCATTTTCGCGCAAAGGACAAAGACTTTACATAATTTTTAACCGAAGAAAACGATTATTCTCCAAAAAGTACGTACCTTTGCAGTATGAGTTCATTCAAACTGACATCAAAATACAAACCTACCGGCGACCAGCCGGAAGCTATCAGACAGCTGACAGAGGGGCTGGAACGGGGCGACCGCTCACAGGTCCTGCTGGGAGTTACCGGCTCGGGAAAGACATTCACGATGGCCAACGTGATAGCCAACGCCAACAAGCCGACCTTGATTCTCAGCCACAACAAGACGCTGGCAGCACAGCTCTACGAGGAGATGAAGGGATTCTTTCCGGACAACGCCGTCGAGTATTATGTCAGTTATTATGATTACTACCAGCCAGAAGCCTATCTCCCCCACTCGGACACATACATTGAGAAAGACCTGGCCATCAACGAAGAGATAGACCGTCTCCGGCTGTCTGCCGTATCTTCCTTGCTGTCAGGAAGAAAGGATGTCGTCGTTGTATCATCGGTTTCGTGCATTTACGGCATGGGGAGTCCCGTTGCCCTCTCTGAAAACGTTATCGAACTGCACGTCAGACAGAAGCTTGACCGCAATGTTTTGTTAAGAAAATTGGTAGCCTCTCTCTACGTTCGCAACGACCTGGAACTGAAACGCGGGAACTTCCGTGTGAAGGGAGACACCGTCGACATCTTCATGGCATACAGCGAAGTGGTGCTGCGCATCACATTCTGGGACGACGAAATTGACGCCATCGAGGAGATGGACGCGGTGACAATGGACCGCCTGGCCGGTTTTCAGGAGTATAAGCTCTACCCTGCCAACCTGTTCATGACCTCACAGGAGCAAACCAACATCGCCATTCACAACATCCAGGACGACCTGACAAAGCAGGTTGCCTATTTCACGGAACTGGGCGACAGCATCAAGGCACAGCGCATCAAGGAACGCGTAGAGTACGATATGGAGATGATCAAGGAACTCGGTCATTGCTCCGGCATTGAGAACTACTCTCGCTACTTCGACGGCAGGAAGGCCGGCGAACGCCCCTACTGTCTGCTGGACTTCTTCCCCGACGACTTCCTGCTGATTATTGACGAGAGCCATGTCTCCGTGCCGCAGATCAGCGCAATGTACGGAGGCGACCGTGCCCGTAAGACCAATCTGGTGGAGTACGGCTTCAGGCTTCCCGCCGCCTTCGACAACCGTCCGCTGACTTTCGACGAGTTCCAGCAACAGATACATCAGGTCATCTACGTCTCGGCAACCCCTGCCGACTTCGAACTGCAGGAGGCGGAGGGCATCGTGGTGGAACAGATTATACGCCCTACAGGACTGCTTGACCCGGAGATAGAAGTTCGTCCGTCCGAGAACCAGATTGACGACCTCACGGAAGAGATTCTCACACGCTCTGAACGTAAGGAGCGCGTGCTGGTCACCACGCTGACCAAGCGGATGGCAGAGGAGCTGACTGAATATTTCCTGAACCACCATATCGCTACCGCCTATATTCACAGCGACGTTGCCACACTCGACCGCGTGAAAATCCTCAACGACCTGCGCAACGGCGTTTACGACGTACTGGTTGGCGTCAACCTGCTTCGCGAAGGACTCGACCTGCCGGAAGTGTCGCTGGTGGCCATCCTGGATGCCGACAAGGAAGGATTCCTGCGCTCCCACCGCTCTCTCACACAGACTGCTGGCCGTGCGGCACGCAACGTCAACGGAAAGGTCATCATGTACGCCGACACCATCACCGCCTCCATGCAGCTTACCATTGACGAGACGCAGCGACGGCGCATCAAGCAGATGCACTACAACGAGGTCAACGGCATCACTCCGACACAGATTGTCAAGACACTACGGCAGAGCACGCTGAACAAGGACGACCGGCCGGACATCAAGGAACTGAGACTGCAGGCACCGATGGAGACGACAGGAGCAACAATGGCTGCCGACCCGATAGTACAACGCATGACGCGCCCACAGCTGGAGAAGGCCATTGCCGAGACCACACGCAAGATGAAGGAGTGTGCCAAGCAGATGGACTTCCTGCAGGCTGCGCAGTATCGGGACGAAATCATCCGCATGCAGCAGGAACTGGAGATGAAGTAGGTGCCGGGAGTATAACAGGAACAGGAAATGAGGCAGGAACCTGCTACTGGCAGAAGTTAAAGATGTTAAAGAAGCGGGGATTTTAGAATTTACTTTGTAACTTTGCCCACCGAAATAAAATAACAAGAACGGAAATGAAAAGATTTCTTATAGCCGTGATGATGGGAATACCCTTCATGGCAGTAGCACAGAACACCTGGGAAACGAACACGCAGACAGCCACCGTCAAGAAAGAAGCCAAGGCAATGGTGAACCCTGACCAGAAATACCTGGCAGGAGCCGTACCTGAGGTTGACGGGAAGGTTGTCTGGACAACCACCCTCCAGGCACCAGGAAAGACCGCGCAGCAGGTGTATGACCTCATTGGACGCCAACTGTCGGCAATGACCAAGGAGGAGAACCAGTTTGAGCAGAGCCGAATCCTGCTGGCCGACACCACCACCCACCAGATTGTCGCCAACTTCCAGGAGTGGCTGGTTTTCAAGAGCACCGCCCTGGTGCTTGACCGCACACGACTGATGTACCAGATTGTTGCCGACTGCAAGGACGGCAGCGCCGACATCACCATGAGGCGCATCTACTACTTGTACGACGAGGAGCGTCAGCCACAAAGCTATACGGCAGAGGAGTGGATTACCGACAAGCAGGGCCTGAACAAGAAGCAGAACAAGCTTGCACGCGTCAGCGGGAAGTTCCGCCGCAAGACCATTGACAGGAAAGACAACATCTTCGAGACACTGAACAATATCCTGAAGTAGTCATGATGGAGAGACGCCCACGCCACCAACTTGACGACTTGAACCCGGTCCGCGACGAAAGCCGGACACGGGGGCTCAGACAGGTGCTCAACATCATTTTCATGCTGACGGCCGTCATCGGCATGGTGCTCTACTTCCAAAAAGGGACGCTGAGGGAGTTTGCCACCTACCTGCTGATAGGAGCCGTCTGCATCAAATTCATTGAAGTGACTCTAAGAATCGCCAAAATCTGAGCATGAAACAGCTACTGCTGATGATGATGCTGACGGTTGCCACACTTTCAGCAAACGGACAGGACGTCTACAACCAGATTGACGAAGAGGGAAACGTCACCCGCAGGACTTCCAATACAAACTTCAATCCCTATAAGAACGACAGCACACAGAAGAAGGTGGTGCCCAAGGGATTGTACGTATGGACCGTCAGCCGGCTGGGAGACATCAGGAAGGCAGAAATAGACACCGTCCCCCACCTTTTCCCCAACACGCTCTACAATCACGGCACCTACGGAGAATATAACACAATAGGAAGCAACTATACAGCACGCGAGAGTCGTATCTTCATCGACCGCCAGCCAGCCAGCGACTTCCTGTTCATCGACCCCTACAGCTATGTGCTGAGGAGTCCGGAGACTTGGCACTTCACCAACACGCTCTCACCCATCACCAACATCATCTACGACAACTGCGGAAGCAAGCAGAACGGCGAAGACCATATTGACGCCCGCTTTGCCGTCAACGCCGGCAAACGCATCGGTGCGGGCTTCGACCTTAACTATGCGTATGCCCGCGGGTATTTCCAGAACCAGAACGTCAGCCATTTCGGAGCAACGTTCTATGGTTCCTATCTGGGCGACCAGTATCAGATGCACACCATGCTCGTCTCTCAAGAGCACAAGACCAGCGAGAACGGCGGCATAGAGAAAGACGACTACATTACCCACCCAGAGCACTTTGACGACTCATACAGCGAGAACGAGATACCGACAAGTCTGGAACGCAACTGGAACCGTAACATGCACCTGAACCTGTTTCTCACCCACCGGTACAGCTTGGGGTTCTATCGCAAGGAAAAGATGAGCGACGAGGAAATCAAGGCCCGTCAGTTTGCCCAGGCATCCAAGCGGGAAAAGGAGCTCAAGGCGAAAGAGAAGGAGAAGAACAACGGGAAAGGCAGCGCTCCCAAGGGGCGGCCGGAGGGCAGCAGACCCATGGGCCGTCCCGAGGGTGCCAAGATAGCTGGCAAGGAACCCGGCAGGGAACCGGCACAGCAGACCGACTCCACCCGCATCCAGGTTGAGACCGATGCCGTCAGCGACTCCCTGCTGGCAGAACAGGCCAGACAGGACTCGATAGAGGCTACCATGAAGAAAGTGTTCGTCCCCGTTACCAGCATCATCCACACGCTTGACCTGGGCAACTATTCACGACGACACATCGCCTATGCTACTCCCGATGACTACTATGCCAACACCTATTATAACCGCGGAGAGCGCTACGGCAACGACTCCATCTTTGACCAGACGAAGTCCTTCCAGATAAGCAACACGCTGGCCATCGCCCTGATGGAGGGCTTCAACAAATATATGAAGGCTGGCGTCAAGGTCTTTGCCACCCATGAGTTCCGCAACTTCCAACTGCCTGACACGCTGGCAACCGGCCGCTACTACACCTCCAAATGGAGGGAGCAGAACCTTATCATCGGCGGCGAAATCACCAAGACGCAGGGCAAGACGCTCCACTACGTCCTCGGTGTCGAGGCATGGGTGCTGGGCAACGACTTCGGACAGTTGAAGGCCGACTTCTCGACAGACCTCAACTTCCCGCTCTTCGGTGACACGGTGCAGCTGGCCGCCAATGCTTACTTCCACCGGTTGTACCCGACTTTCTATCAGTCACGCTACCACTCCAAGCACTTCTGGTGGGACTGTTCCGACTTGTCCTCCATCACGCGGACGCGCGTTGAAGGGCTGTTCAGCTACACCAAGACCGACACGAGGCTGCGGGTGGCAGTAGAGGAGATGCAGAACTACACCTACACAGGGCTCTACTACGACAACACGGACAGCGGACGTAAGAACCTGAGTGCGACCATCATGCAGGAGAAAGGGAATATCAACGTGTTCACGGCACAGCTGATGCAGAACTTCAAACTGGGCATTCTGCACTGGGACAACATCATCACCTATCAGAACTCCAGCAATACGAACGTGTTGCCGCTGCCCGCCCTGAACATCTTCTCGAACCTGTACCTGAAGTTCCGCATCGCCAAGGTGCTCACCGTCGAGTTAGGCGGTGATGCCTTCTTCTTCACCAAGTACAATGCTCCTGACTTCTGCTCACAGCTCAACCAGTTTGCCATTCAGCAGAACAAAGAGTCACGCAAGGAACTGGGCAACTTCCCCTTTGTCGATGTCTATGCAAACCTGCACCTGAAGCACACCAGGTTCTTTGTTATCATGGGTAACATGCTGAGTGGCTCAGGAAACCGCATGACGTTCCTCACCCCTCACTACCCCACGAACAGCACGGTGATGCGCATGGGCCTCTCGTGGAACTTCTTCAACTAAAGCAGAAGTCCCAGCGTCACCAGTAAGCCGTAGATGAAGATGTTGCGTGCCGTTTCTCCGAGACACTCGTTCAGCTGACGCCCCTGCCAGATGTGCTTCATCTTCAGGTACGTAAAGACATGCAGTACCAGGTAAACGAGCGGCAGCAGGAAAGCCAGCAGATGGCCGGAGAGCCAGAAGGCGACTCCTGCAAGGAAGGCTGCCACGCCAACACCCAAGTAAAGCGCGAGGGCTGCCTGTGGACCAATCTTCACCACCAGTGTCATCTTGCCGGCAGCGCTGTCGGTATCACGGTCGCGGAAGTTGTTAACGAGCAGCAGCGCGTCAATCACCAGCCCACAAGCCAGCGAGGCTGTCAACACCTGCCAGGTACAGGTGTGCAACTGGACATAGTAGCAGATACAGACGGGAACGACACCGAAGAAGACCAGCACCAGCACGTCGCCCATACCCATATAAGAAAGATGAGTAGTATACAAGAAGCAGAAGACGACACAGAATATACCGACGAGAATCATCTCCAGCCCTCCATAATACACCAGTGGTAGTCCTATCACACAGGCGGCACAGGTCGTCAAGGCGATGGCCCGCTTCATGGCGTCCAGCGTCACCCATCCCTGTGCACACGCACGCTTGGGACCGAGACGCGTTTCGTTGTCGTCCGTGCCCTTGGCAAAATCATAGAAATCGTTCACGAAGTTGGCATCCACCTGCATGACAAAGGCAAAGAGCAAACATAGAACGGCGGCAGTCCACGAGAATGCCCCCTCCACGTAATTGCCAGAGTCAGCAAGAGCCATCGACGTTCCTATCATCACTGGGACTGCTGCCCCTGAGAGCGTCTTGGGACGGGCTGCCAGCAGCCACGCCCTGGCAGAATTTGTCATAACGTCAGTATCTTTCATGGTGTTTTGGGGTTTGAGGGTAAGTCATAGCGATTGCGGCGGGTGGCCTTCTGGGGCACAAAGCCGCTGCTTGCATCAATATGAGGTGAGCGTACCCCGCGATAGCTGTCCCAACGCTGCATGATGCGCGTCACGTAGTCGATGGTCTCAGAGCCGCGCATATAGCCGTTCTTGACCAGCGGGTCACGATAGTACTGGGGGTTGCTCAAGTTCAGCACATAGTGCTCCACGTCACGCCAGCGGTGCGGGTTCCGTCCGTCACGCCGTGCCAGAGCCATCGCATCGGTTATGTGGTGACGTCCGCCGTTGTAGCTGGCCAGCACAAAACGAATGCGTTCCTGACGGTCGCGGACAGCCATAAAGTATCCCTCCAACTCCCTGAGGTACCTGGCAGCAGCGGCAATGCTGCTCTCTGGGTCATACATGCGGTCACGCGGCAGCCCCAGGTGGTCGGCAGTAGAAGGCATAATCTGCATCAGGCCCTTCGCTCCTGCCCACGAGGTGGCATGCGGGTCGAACGTCGACTCCTGATAACACTGTGCGGCCATCAGGCGCCAGTCCCAATGTATCGGCTGGCAGTAACGGGCAAACAACGCATCGTAGTGCGAAATGACGCCTCCCGCCCTGTTGAGCATCGGAGAGAATACCCGCCGCTTCACGCTGCGCGCCGACAGCAGGAAGCGTTCCTCCTTGCGCACCTCGTCCAGCATCTCCGGGCGGTACCACGCTGTCAGTTCCTGTCGGAGTTCCTCCTTGTCACTGCCAACGACCCATCCCAGGCTGTCCGGACGGAGAGGATAGGCTATCAGGTCGGCGTCACCGGCAGACAGTCGTGCCAACATTTCCGTCGTGTCACGGCACACGTCCACCCGCAGACGCACGCCCAGCTTGTTGGCGAAGCGCTGTGCCAGCATGTACTGCGCACCCAGCTGCCGGCCGCGGTAGTCGTAGTAAGTCTCAGGACCGCTCATTGTCAGTATGATTAGCTCACCGCCTGCCTGAATCTCTTCAAGGTCGTATTCATCCTCTATGTCGGCAGAATCCCCCACCTCACCCCAAGGGGCAATAATCGGTTCCTGCTTCTGGTGCCCGCAGGACACCAGGAAAAACAGTGAGGCGAGAAACAGAACGGTACGTGTGGACTTCATAGTGCAAAGGTACATAACCCTGTTGAAATGACCAAATTTTCCGTCTCTCTTTTCTTTGCGGCCGAGTACACAGATTCGAAAAAATGCCGGCCTAAGTGCTCAAAAAAGAGGAAAACAAGGGGGAACATTTGGTCGTGTCAGCAGAAGTTCGTATCTTTGCATTCGATTTCAAGAATATAGACTTAAGAAAGAACATGTTACGTATTGCAGTACAATCAAAAGGGCGCCTATATGACGACACCATGAACCTACTCTCTGAGGCCGACATCAAGGTCAGTGCCTCCAAGCGGACGCTGCTGGTACAGGCATCCAACTTTCCTCTGGAGGTGCTCTACTTGCGCGACGACGATATTCCCCAGTCTGTTGCCTCTGGCGTAGCCGACATCGGCGTGGTAGGAGAAAACGAGTTCGTGGAGCGCGACGAGGACGCTGAAATCGTCTCAAGACTCGGCTTCTCCAAGTGCCGCCTGTCGCTGGCCATCCCCAAAGAGGTCAACTACCCTGGGCTGGAATGGTTCCAGGGGAAGAAGATTGCAACTTCCTATCCTGGCATTCTCAGGAAATTTATGCAGAGTCACGGCATTGACACCCATATACACGTGATAACAGGCTCCGTAGAAATCAGCCCAGGCATTGGTCTGGCAGACGCCATCTTCGACATCGTCAGCAGCGGTTCTACGTTAGTAAGCAATAACCTGCGCGAGGTGGAGGTTGTCATGCAGAGCGAGGCACTGCTCATCGGTAACCGCGACATGACGCCCGAGAAGCGCGACATTCTGGAGCAGATGCTCTTCCGCTTCAAGGCCGTCAAGGATGCTGAAGACAAGAAGTACGTCCGCATGAACGCGCCAAAGGCACGACTGGAAGAAATCATCAACGTGCTGCCAGGCCTGAAGTCGCCCACCATCATCCCCCTGGCCGATGAGGAATGGTGCTCGGTCCACACGGTGCTGGACGAGAAACGCTTTTGGGAAATCATCGGAAAACTGAAAGAAATGGGCGCACAGGGTATTCTTGTAACGCCCATTGAGAAAATGATTCTATGAACATCATCAAGTACCCTACACGCGACCAATGGGCCGACATAGCAGAGCGTCCGCACCTCGACGTCTCACAGCTGAACGCTACTGTAGCCTCCGTACTGGCTGACATCCGCCGACGCGGTGACGAGGCTGTCAAAGGCTACGAGCTAAAGTTTGACCACGTCGACCTGTCCTCGCTGGCTGTCAGCGACAAGGAGATGCAGGAGGCAGAGGCACTGGTCAGCGACGAGCTGAAAGAGGCCATACGCATGGCTCACCACAACATCAAGGCATTCCATGAGTCACAACGCTTCAAGGGCGACAAGGTTGAGACCCAGCCAGGCGTGGTGTGCTGGCAGAAGAGCGTAGCCATAGAGAAGGTCGGTCTGTACATCCCTGGCGGAACGGCACCCCTCTTCTCTACCGTTCTCATGCTGGCCACCCCCGCCAAGATTGCCGGCTGCCGCGAGATAGTCCTGTGTACACCACCTGACCGCCAGGGGCACGTGAACCCTGCCATACTCGTGGCTGCCCGCACAGCCGGTGTCAGCAAGATTTTCAAGGCTGGAGGCGTCCAGGCCATTGGAGCTATGGCCTACGGAACGGAAAGTGTACCCAAGGTATACAAGATTTTCGGCCCTGGCAACCAGTACGTCATGGCCGCCAAGCAACAGGTCAGTCTTCATGACGTAGCCATCGACATGCCTGCAGGACCTTCAGAGGTGTGTGTCATTGCCGACGAGACAGCCAATGCCGACTTCGTGGCAGCCGACCTGCTGTCACAGGCAGAACACGGCATCGACTCCCAAGTTATCCTTGTAACTACCAGTGAGCAGTTGCTCGAAAAGGTGCAGGAGGCAGTCGGACGCCAGCTGGCACAGCTGCCCCGCCGCGACATTGCCGCCAAGGCGCTGGAGAACAGCCGCATGATATTAGTACACTCGGCCGACGAGATGGTGGAACTGTCGAACACCTATGCCCCTGAACACCTCATTATCCAGACAAAGGACTACGAACAGCTGGCCGAACGGGTAGTGAACGCCGGAAGCGTGTTCTTGGGAAAGTATGCCTGCGAAAGCGCTGGCGACTATGCCAGCGGTACCAACCACACACTGCCCACCCACGGCTACGCAACGGCATACAGCGGTGTCAATCTGGACAGCTACTGCCGGAAGGTGACTTTCCAGCACCTGACGGAAGATGGTATACGTGCCATCGGACCTGCTGTCGAACTGATGGCCGAGGCCGAGCAGCTTGACGCCCACAAGAACGCCATGACGCTGCGACTACAGTCTGTCAAGTGATTATTATACCATCGTTATGTTTAATCTTCAAGAATTAGTACGAAAGAACATCTGGTCGCTGGCACCTTACAGTAGTGCACGCAATGAATATGCCGGCCGCGAGGCACGGGTATTCCTCGATGCCAACGAGAACCCCTACGGAGAACCGCTGAACCGTTACCCCGACCCGCTACAGCTGGAGTTGAAGAAGAGACTCGCTGCCATCAAGGGCATCCCCGAGGACTGCATTTTCCTGGGCAACGGAAGTGACGAGGCCATAGACCTGCCCTACCGCATATTCTGCCAGCCGGGCATAGACAACGTGGTCGCCATTGAACCGACCTACGGCATGTACCGCGTCTGCGCCGACATCAACGACGTCGAGTATCGTCCCGTCCTGCTCGACGAACACTTCCAGACAACGGCTGACGACCTGCTCAACGCATGTGACGAGCATACCAAAATCATATGGTTGTGCTCACCTAATAACCCTACAGGCAACAGCCTTCACAAGGAGGAAATCCTGAAGGTCATCCAACAGTTCCAGGGTATTGTCATCCTGGACGAGGCATACTCTGACTTTGCATCCCAGCAGCCCATGCGGAGGGAAATTCTGAAGCATCCCAATCTCATTGTGCTGAACACCATGTCCAAGGCATGGGCGTCGGCAGCCATCCGTCTGGGAATGGCCTTCGCCTCGAAGGAAATCATCAGTATCTTCAACAAGGTGAAGTATCCCTACAACGTCAACCTGCTCACGCAGCAACAAGCACTGAAGGTACTGGAAGACCCCTTTGAAGTGGACAAATGCGTGAAACTGCTCCTGCAGGAACGTACACGCATGATTGAAGCCTTCCGTCTCCTGCCCATCTGCGAACACGTGTTCCCCACCGACGCCAATTTCTTCCTGGCACGCATGACTGACGCCCAGCAGATATACAACTACCTGGTTGACTGTGGCATCATTGTCCGCAACCGCAACCACATCAAGCTCTGCAACAACTGTCTGCGCATTACCATCGGCAAGAAGAGCGAGAACAACGAACTGCTTTCCGCGCTACGCCAATACAAATAAGCATAGACACAACAAGAAGGCCAGTTCTCTGTAACGGAGGACTGGCCTTCTTCTTATAGTGTCGACACAAGAAGTTACTGGATGCCCTCTTCGCGTAGCTTCAGCTGCCACTTCCAGGCCGACTTCAGCACCTCTTCCGTAGGTGTCTCTGCCTTCCATCCTAATACCTCATTGGCCTTTGTCACGTCACCCCAAACCTGTTCGATGTCCCCTTCACGACGCGGAGCATAGGTCCAGTTCACCTTGACACCAGTTGCCTTCTCGAAACCCTCGACAACCTCAAGAGTAGAGAGGCCACGACCAGTACCGATGTTGAACACCTCAACAGCGTCAGTATCAGGATTGTCGAGAACACGCTCCATAGCCTTGACGTGAGCCTTTGCAAGGTCAACGACATAGATGTAGTCACGGATGCACGTCTTGTCAGGCGTATTGTAGTCGTTGCCAAAAATCTTCAGCTGTTTGCGAATACCGATAGCCGTCTGTGTCACAAAGGGAATCAGGTTCATAGGCACACCGTTAGGCAACTCGCCGATATAGGCCGTAGGATGAGCGCCAATCGGGTTAAAGTAGCGCAGGATGACGCTCTTGATGGGGGCACCGCTGTGAATGTAGTCCTGAATAATCTCCTCATTGATCTGCTTCGTGTTGCCATAAGGCGACATGGCCTTCTGGATAGGAGCGTTCTCCGTCACAGGTAGGTTCTCCTGCGAAGGCTGTCCGTAAACCGTACAACTGGAAGAGAAGATGATGCCCT
This sequence comes from uncultured Prevotellaceae bacterium, assembly GCA_946185225.1. Taxonomy (GTDB): domain Bacteria; phylum Bacteroidota; class Bacteroidia; order Bacteroidales; family Bacteroidaceae; genus Prevotella. The sequence goes on along the minus strand of CAMHIM010000051.1, from coordinate 706 downwards.
TCACCTGATACTTCGGCATCAGCTCCAGCAGGTTGATGAGTGAAGTTAGATTGTTGCGGTAGTAGAGCAAGGGTTTCTCCACGCTTTCGCCAACAGCCTTGGAAGCTGCAAAGTGAATGATTCCCTCTATCTGCGGATATTTCTTGAAAACGCCTTCCAGCGCCTCCATGTCACAGCAATCCACCTTCTCAAAGGCTGGACGCTTACCCGTTATCTTCTCAATACCATCAACAACAGCTACATTCGAGTTAGAAAGGTTGTCTATGATAACCACTTCATAACCGGCCTCCTGCAGTTCAACAGTAGTATGGCTTCCGATAAATCCAGTGCCGCCAGTTACCAAGATTGTCTGTTTCATCTTATTCTTTATATGATGACCGTTTTGCTTATTTTCCGAAATAGCGCTTCAGCAGTCCGGCGAAGCCTGCACCATGACGTGCTTCGTCCTTTGCCATCTCGTGAACGGTGTCGTGAATAGCATCGAAACCGGCAGCCTTTGCGTTCTTGGCAATGCGGAACTTGTCCTCGCAAGCACCGGCCTCTGCGGCAGCACGCTTCTCCAGATTGGTCTTCGTATCCCAAACGCACTCACCCAGCAGTTCTGCGAAACGAGAAGCATGGTCGGCCTCCTCGAAAGCATAGCGCTTGAAAGCCTCGGCAATCTCGGGATAACCCTCACGATCAGCCTGACGAGCCATAGCCAGAT
>CAMHIM010000050.1 GCA_946185225.1 uncultured Prevotellaceae bacterium | reverse complement strand
TCATGGATAAAGAAACTTTCCAGAAACAGAAAGCATTCGCAGGAGCGAAGAAACCATCAATGCTCCGCCGCTGTGTAGGCCACGACTACACACGGCGGGGCATTTACATGCTAACCATGACCACCGAGGGACGCCGTCCACTCTTCGCCCGCGTCTATGGCAACAGTCAGGATCCATGCATAGAACTGACGGAACTGGGGCAGCATGTCAGGGACGCATGGTGGAGCATCCCAAAATTCCACCCAGAGGTGGAAATTTTCGACCTCCAGATGATGCCCGACCACCTACACGGCATACTCTACGTCAGAGAGCAGATGGCGTGCGACCTTAGTAGCATCGTCCGCGGCTTCAAGACCGGCTGCGGCCGCGCCTACCGCCGCCTCTTCCCTGCCCCGTATGTTGCGACACTGTCGCAACAAACAGAAGACCAGCCGCAACAAACAAAGCGAAACAGCCACCCCACCCACGGCCTACTCTTCGCCCCAGGCTTCAACGACCGCATACTGAAGGAGATTGGGCAGCTGGAACGCTGGAAGGCCTACCTACGCGACAACCCCCGCCGGCTGCTTCTCAAGCGCGAGCATCCCGACCTGTTCCGCGTTCAGCGCGGACTAACTATCGGCTCACAGACCTTTTCCGCCATCGGCAACCGCTTTCTGCTCCATCATCCGAACCGTCTGCAGGTACAATGCTCCCGTCGGCTAACGGACGACGAAATACATCAGCAGGTGGAGCGTTATCTCACGGAGGCTCGTCAAGGGGCTGTATTAGTCTCGCCCTCCATCTCCAAAGGTGAGAAAACCATAATGCGTGCAGCCTTTGATGAAGGACTACCCATCATTCTTCTTCTGGAGAATGGTTTTACCGACCTGGCAAAACCTGGAGGCAAACGCATGGAGGCATGTGCTGAAGGCCGACTGCTTATCCTTGCCCCTTGGGAACATCACAATGAGAAGGTTACCATTCGTCGCGACCAGTGTCTGCAACTGAACGATATGGCGAAAATGATTGCCGAGATGCCGCCACTCACTCATTGAAGTTTTTTTTACCCATTCCTCCTTTTCCACCAATTATTACCCTACTCCTTTATTATTTTTACCATACCTTTGCACCGAAACAATAAACGCTAACAAAAACAATAACGACATGAAACAAAAATTACTCACAAAATCAATTCTGCTCCTCACTGCACTCCTGGGGGGGGTAACTTCAGCGTGGGCGGCAGCGGGTGATCCCACTACACTCCCAACTACTAATGGCACTTGTGTCACTTTGGACAAGAGTGTTGCCACAATATCGGGAACCATCAATAACACTACTGAAACAACTGGCGAGTATGGTAGCATCAAGGAGGGTGGTACGCTCCTTTTCAAGCTGACCAACACCGTTGAACAGAAGTATACTGTATCCATGCAGTTGGCAACGCAAAATAACGGTTCTTCGTGCGATGTGCAGATACTTGCAAGCGACCAGTCGACCATTGAATACAGCACTACCATCAGCATCTATAATTCTGGCTATTGGAGCAACTGGTTTCAATATGCCTTTACCACCAGTGGCAACGTAACTACGGGCGACAAGTATTTGAAGATTATTTTCCATCACACAACATCTGGAGCATTTGTCTGTAACGGCAAGAGTATAACCATTACTGCTGGCACTAAGACCGGTACAACAAATGTGGTGGAGATTCCTGCAACCAACAATACCGCATATACCTTTACCCTAAACGAGAAGGTCACTTACACCAGCAATACCTCAACTGGTACCGATGTTCCCAACAAGAAAACAAGCGGGACCACCACATACTTTGACAACTATGGCAGTTCCGGTACGGTAGCATACGCTCTCTACAATGCAACCAATCAGTATTACACTATTTCATTCAATGGCGCGACAACTAATTCCAATTCAAGTTTTACTGTTATTGTCCTAAATGAGAGTGGAACAGCAGAGGTCACTAAGGAATTCGCCATTACCAACAATAATAATTGGACACAGTTTGACGAAGGAACCTTATATTCATATACTACCAGCAATGCGCTCTCAGCAGGCAACAAGACACTCATCCTGAAGTTTACCAATGTAAATGTGGCTAACCTTACATTTACTCCTTCTGTGGCTGCCACTCAGTACACTGTCACTACATCAGCCAGTCCTGCAGCAGGAGGTGTAGTAAGCGGTGCCGGTGATTACGATGCTGGAACAAATGTGGTTATCTCCCAGAAAGCCAAGTGGGGCTATCAGTTCTCCAGTTGGACAGTGAACGACGCTGCTGCTGGAAGCACGTCAAGCTACACAATATCATCTATTGCTGCCAATACAACTGTTGTAGGCAATTTCTCCGTCAATGACGGAATCTTCCAGACAATCCCTACAACATCTGGTTCATATCTTGATCTGACTTTGGCAAACCCCGACTTAGCAGAGAATGGCAAGCCTACAGCAAGCTACCTTGACAACTACCGCAGCAACGAGCAGACACAGTTTGCCCTACGCAGCACAATAACCCAGCGGTATGCAGTTTCCTTCAAGACGGCTCGCAACAACGATGGTAACACAACGGTCACATTCTCCTTCGCCACCAAAGCAGCCCCAGAGACCACCGTGTTTACAAAAGAAGTAACGATAGCTAATAATGGCAACTGGACAGATTTCGCCAACAGCTACAGTTTCTATACAGACGAATTGGCTGCAGGAGACTGGATTATGACTCTCACCTTTGGTAATACGGGAACCACATGTAACATGAAAGACTTCGTTCTCGTACCATATCAAACTCTTGATGAGTCAACCAATTACACAGCTGTTGCTGCTACCGATGCAACCATCACTCTTACCCGCACCCTTCCCGCCAACAAGTGGGCCACCATCGTTCTTCCGTTCAACGTGACGGTGAAACAAGCGAAGGAGACTTTCGGCGATGACGTCAAGCTGGCACAGCTGACGGGAATCAACTCTGACAACATGGAGTTCAGCAGCGTTGACATGACAACGGACGAGAACGCCACCGCCATGAATGCTAACGAGCCGTACATGATATTTGTGCCAACGGGACTGAGCGAGGCAAAGACCATCAACGGCGTGACCATCGTGGAGGGAACGCCCAGCAAGACAACGGTGAGCGGCATCGACTTCATCGGTAGCTACGATGCCCTAACCAATATTCCTGCTAGCGACGGCAGAAACACATACTACTTCGTCTCCGACAACAAACTCTGGAAGACCGCCGCAAGCGGAACGGCTGACACCATGCAGGGCACACGTGCCTACTTCAAGGTGCCTGAAACGTCGGCAGCCCGTCTGAGAGGCTTCGTCATCGACAGCAACAATACCACAGGCATCAGCAGTGTTGCGACAACATCGCAACGGACGGAGGAGGACTATTATGACCTGCAAGGCCGTCGCGTGAAGAGTCCCAAGCGCGGACTGTACATCGTCAATGGAAAGAAAATGGTAGTCAAATAAAGAAAGGAGGAACACAACATGAAAAAGACATACAAGAAACCAGAGACATGCTGCTTCGTTGTTAACGCACAGCCGATGATGGCTGGCTCACTGGGCAGCAACAGCACACCCAATGCCATAATCAACGAGGCTGAGGAGAGTAGTGGAGGAAGAACGGCTGACTCGCGCCGACGCTTCTCCATCTGGGATGACGAGGAGTAATCAAAAACAGGCCGCACCTCCTTGTGTGCGGCCTAATTTTTGTATCACATCTATTTTTCCACCTTTACGCCGTATTATTCCACCTCCTTTACACGGAATTCTACTAACTTTGCCGTCGTAACAAACAAACTGCTGAACAATAATAACCCAACAAACCATAACAACCAAAATGAGAAAGAACTACTTATGCATGCTTCTCCTCCTACTCCTGACAATAGCAGGGGCAAGCAACACATGGGCTGAGACCGTCAACATCCCCACTGCTGCGGGATCGTACATCAGCTGGAACGACTGTAACCTGACAGGTGCCAACGTGGAGAACAGTGGAGCCAACATCGGCTCTACTGGCAAGAACACCGTAGCTACATTCACCATCAACAACGAGACAAAACAGGACTACATCCTCACCTTCGCCACCGGTTCCAAGAACGCTGCAAAGATGCAGGTGACACTGACCAACACTGAGACCACCGAGGTGGTGCTCACCAAGCCCGTCGACGTGGTGAGTACAGGCAGCTGGACGCCCGCTACCATCAACAACTTCTTTCTCTCACAACTGCCCGCAGGTACCTACGAACTGAAGATGCAGGTGACCGAGGCCAATTCGTATGCCGGCAACTGGGGCAAACTGGCCTTCTATACCACCGAGAGCTTCAACAGCATTCCCGGCACCATCGGCGTCGCCAGCGGCGGCTATGCCGGCGGTGCCCGTCTGGAGAACAACGACACCAACGTGGGATGGGTGTCCAACGGGACGTCGGCCACCTACAGTTTCATCTGCTCCGAGGCTGGCGTCTATAAGATGACCATCCCCATGACACGCTACGGCGACGGCACCATCACCACCACCGTCACCAACGAGGATAGCGGCGAGGTGGAGGCCAGCGGTACATGGACCATGACCAGCCCTTCGAACTATGAACCGACCGACGTCCCCGTGGACGGCGAACTGACCACCGGCATAAAGACGCTCAAGATGAGTTTTGCCACCACCAGCAGTTTCCTCCTTAATTATAAGGACTTCACCTTCACCCGCGTCGGCGACCACTACTCCAAGGTCAGCGGCGTAACCATGAGCGGACAGAACGTCACCACCGGCGACGACAGCGACTGGTACTGCCAGCTGCCAGCCGCCTACGACGCCACCACCACCTTCAGCGTGGCGACACTTTACGGCACTGTCACAGCCAGCGCCGAAGGCATTGACATCACCGACAACGGCGACGGCACCTTTACCATGCCTACACCGGAACCGGGAACTACCTCTACCGTAAACCTGACGCTGACACCTGCCGAGGGGACTTTCTCCAACAAGACTGCCTACACACTGAAACTGTTCCGCATCGGTGAGATGTCGCTCACAGCCGTCACCGTCAACGGCATCGCCGCCGATGTGCTGACAGACATCAATGCAGCCCCCTACACAGCCACCTACGGCGGCTGCCTCACTTCCGTTCCCGTAATCAAGGTCACTCAGGTAGATGGTGCGGAAGCCACCGTCGGCACCCCAACCGTCAGCGGGACAACCTACACCTACCCCATCCACGCTGCCATCAGCGGCACGGACATTGCACGCGACTACTCCCTCGTATTAGATAATGTACACATCTATGCCGCCACTGGCGACGAGGCAAGCGTCAACATCAAAAACAACGAGGGAACACGCGAAAACGGCATCTGGACCAATGGCATCTACACCTTGACAACCACCAGTCTGGACGGCTATAACGAGTACTTCAAGATGAATGGCGACGACTATACCATTACCTTGCCCAGCGACGCCGTGGTGAAGCAGCTTATCTTCAAGGACGCCATCAACAACTATGGCGGCAATGACGCCCGTCTGCTGTCAGTAACCTCGGAGGGCGTCACCGCCTACATCCCCACGGACAACAAGTTCTACGCTGAGTCGGAAGGCAGCAAACACGACATCATCGTCAACATCGATGGTCACACTGCTGGCAACGCCATCAGCTTCAACCTGCCTAAACAGGGACAGCCCATGACATGGATACAGCTGACCATCGTCAAGGGCAACCCCGGCACGGAACCCCAGAAGACCGCCGAAGAGGTCAACGTCGTGAACAACCACGCTATGGTGACACTGACCTTTGACCGTGAGATTCAGGGTGACATCAACGCTACCATCAACAACAGTACTGTCACCGCTGAGGGAGGCAATGCCATCATTACCTTCCCCATATGGGGACTTGACTACGCTACGGAATACACGCTGGTCATTCCCGCAGGTGCCATTACCGACAGTTACGGAAACAGCAACTCCGAGGCCATCAATATTCCCGTCAACACTGCCACAAAGCCGTCCGTCGGGAAAGCCGTCTACGACTATGTAGTGAGCAACGCTACCGAACTGGACGCTGCCTTGACTGAACTGAAGGAAAGCAACAAGACGGCTGATGCAGCCCGCAAGACCATCTTCCTGAGGAATGGGAACTACACTTACGGCACACTGGAAGGCTCCTACCAGTACAACGTGTCACTAAAGATTGACAACTGGAACAACGTCTACAACGTGTCGCTCATCGGTGAGAGCAAGGACGGCGTGCTGATAGAAGGAACAACCGACGGCATCACCTCGTCGACACTGAACCTAGGTAACGGAACTGGCATCTACGTACAAGACATGACCATCCGTAACAACTACGACTTCCCCAAAGCAGACAAGGGAGTCAGTGTAGCTGTCACTGGCGGCAACAAGGCCGTACTAAAGAACGTAGTCATGCAGGCATGCCAGGACACATACGTCACCGGCCAGCGCACGTATCTTGAGGACTGCGACATCTATGGTACCGTTGACTTCATCTGTGGTGGTGGAGACATCTTCTTCAACCACTGTAATCTCGTACTCCTCTACCGTCAGGAAGACAAACGCGATGTGATTGTCGCTCCTAACACCACCGCCAGCACCAAGTGGGGATACGTACTGCAAGGATGCACCATCAAGGCCATGGAGGGCGAGAATACCCTGGCTAACAAGAACTATACCCTCGGTCGTGACTGGCAGAACGAGCCACGCGCCAACTACCTGAACACTGTCATGGAACTACAACCTTCGGACGAGGGCTGGGAGAATATGGGAGGAGCCAAACCTACTCACTTCTACGAGTACGGCTCTACTGACAAGGAAGGTAACGTTCTCGACCTGTCGGCACGACAGGCCCCCAGTCATAGCACCAATCTGCCTTACTCCCCCGTATTGACTGCCGAACAGGCTGCCAAGTTTACTGTCGAGAACGTTCTGGGAGGTACCGACTCCTGGCTACCCACCGAGCAGACAGTGATGACGAAAGCACCAATCGTTGCCAGTGAAGGCAGCACACTCAGTTGGGCTGACGTAGAGGATGCCCGCTGCTATGTCATCTTCAAAGACGGCGAGTACCTGACCAACATGACAGCCCTGACACTCACTGAAGCAGAACCAGGAACGTACACCGTGCGTGCTGCCAATGCCATGGGCGGACTGGGAAAAACATCCAACACGGTAACCGTCCCCTCGACATCTACTGGTATTGACGGCATTGCCGCTCCGATCTCTACGACAATAACCTACAACCTTCAGGGCCAACGTGTTGCCACGACACAAAAAGGACGTATCTATATCAAGGGCGGGAAGAAAATCATTCGTTAACAACAAAGAACATTAAAACTTATGAACAAGAAAATCTTTGTCATTACCCTATTGTTGTGCGGCACCATGAGTGCTGCCGCACAGCTGCTGCCCTACCAGAACCCGACACTTTCAGCCGACGAACGTGCCGAGGACTTGCTGGGAAGGCTGACCCTAAAGGAAAAAGCGAAACTCATGCGCAACGGCTCACCAGCTATAGAGCGACTGGGGATTCCGGCATGGGACTGGTGGAGCGAGGCCCTGCACGGTGTAGGCCGTAACGGCATATCAACGACATTCCCGTCGTGCATCGGCATGGCTGCCTCGTTTGACGACGAGCTGATAGGCCGCGTGTTCACTGCCGTCAGCGATGAGGCACGCGCCAAGAACACACAGATGCGCCGCGAAGGAAAAGCAACTGGCAAGTACCAGTGCCTGTCGTTCTGGACGCCTACCGTCAACATCTTCCGTGACCCGCGCTGGGGCCGCGGACAGGAGTCGTACGGTGAGGACCCGTACCAGAACGGCCGTATGGGAAGTGTCGTCGTACGTGCTCTGCAAGGAGAGCCTTCGCCATATTACAAGTTGTACGCCTGTGCCAAGCACTTCGCTGTACACAGCGGTCCGGAAAAACTGCGTCACTCCATGAACATCGAGGACCTGCCCGCCCGCGACCTGTGGGAAAGCTACCTGCCAGCGTTCAAGGTACTGGTGCAGGAGGCTGGTGTCAAAGAGGTCATGTGCGCCTACCAGCGCCTCGACGGAGACCCTTGCTGCGGCAGCAACCGTCTGCTACAGCACATCCTGCGTGACGAATGGGGATTCAAGGGGGTCGTGGTCAGTGACTGCGGTGCTATAGGCGACTTCTGGCAACCCAAGCGCCACGGAGTGTCGAAAGACCAACCCGCAGCTTCAGCGAAGGCCGTACTCAGTGGTACTGACGTAGAGTGCGGTGCCCACTATGGGTCGCTGCCTGAGGCCGTGAAACGAGGAGACATCAGCGAGGAGCAAATCAACGTCAGCGTACGCCGGCTGCTGAAAGGACGCATCGAGATGGGTAATCTGGATCCCGACTCATTGGTCAACTGGACCAGCATTCCAAACTCCGTCGTCAACTGCGAGGCACATAAACAACTGGCACGCAAAATGGGACGTGAGCAGATGGTACTGCTAAAGAATAACGGCATCCTGCCATTGACCGGGAAAACAAGAAAGGACATTATGGTGATGGGACCCAACGCAGCCGACTCGACCATGCTTTGGGGTATCTACTTCGGAAAGCCAAAGCACACCGTCACCCCACTGGAGGGACTGCAGGAGCGACTGGGCAAACTGCCCTTCCTAACAGCATGCGGCATCACCAGCATGACGGTCAAGGAACAGGCTGTGGGAAAGACTATCGAAAACGCTGCTGACGGCAGCACTACCCTGCAGATGATTGACAAGGGCGAACACACCTATACCATCGCCGAGATACTGAAGGCGGCAAAGAAGGCAAAGACTATTATCTTCGTAGGAGGTATCTCACCCAACCTGGAACGTGAACAGGCTCGTGTCAGTGAACCAGGATTCGATGGCGGCGACCGCACGTCTATAGAACTTCCTCAAGTACAACGTGACATTTTGAAGGCTCTCCACAAGGCTGGCAAGAGAATTGTCTTTGTATGTTGCAGCGGCTCGGCCGTAGCACTGGCACCTGAGATGGATACCTGCGACGCCATTGTCGAGGCATGGTATGCCGGTGAACAAGGTGGGCACGCACTGGCCGACGTGCTACTTGGCGACTACAACCCCAGCGGCAAACTGCCTGTTACATTCTATAAGGATGATGCACAGCTGCCTCCCTTCGACGACTACAAAATGAAGAACCGTACCTACCGTTTCTTTGAGGGTGAGCCACTGTTCCCCTTCGGCTACGGACTATCGTACACCACGTTCAAGACAAGCACACCAAACATACGCATGAATAGCGAAGGTGGTTACAACATCAGTATTGACGTCACAAATACGGGACTGCGCGAGGGTGCCGAGGTGATACAGGTATACCTGAGGCGTCCAGGAGATACTGGCGGTCCCATAAAGACGCTGCGCGGCTACACCCGTACGCATGAGCTGAAGGCTGGTGAGACGGAGACCGTCAGCATCAGTCTGCCACGCAAGGACTTTGAGTGGTGGGACAACACGACAAACACCATGCGCATTCTGCCAGGACTGTTTGAAGTTCTCATCGGAACGTCCAGCGCCGACAAGGACTTGCAGAAACTGGAGGTAACACTATTATAAGATTGCGCAAGGCTAAAAATGAAGACAGGGGAGTTACGATAGTTGCTCCCCTGTCTTTTCACGATACTCAGAAGGTGTCATGCCTGTCTCCTTCTTGAAGCATTTGCTGAAATACTTCGGGTCGGAGAATCCGACCGAGTAGGCTATCTGCGATACAGGATAACTGCTCTTCTTGATAAGTTCCTCTGCACGCTGTATGCGTACATGGCGCAAGAAGTCGACAGGACTCATGCCAACAATAGCCTTCAGTTTGCCGTAGAAGACTGAACGTCCCAGGTTTACAGCATAGGCCAAATCCTCAATCCTCAGGTCGGCATCACTGACATGCTCCTCAAGATAGGACATGAGGCTCTTCATCATCTCCTTGTCTACATCTACTATCTGAGGCGACTCCAAGCGATAACTGTCTGTTGAAGACAGGTCTGCAGCCACGGCAGCACTATCGGTGACAGCAGCCAAACCTGAAGATGCAGAAACTGCCAACTGTTCAAGGTAGGTCTGCTGCAACAGGCTGCGCTGTGCAATGATATTATGTACACGCGTCTTCAGATAAACGGCACTGAAAGGTTTCGTGATATAGTCGTCGATACCGGCACTGAGCCCCTGCAGACGGTCTTCCATGGAAGCCTTGGCTGAAAGTACGATGATGGGGATATGGCAGATATCCTTGTTCTGCTTGATGCGCTGCACCATAGAAAGGCCATCCATAACTGGCATCATGACATCAGTGATGATAAAGTCGGGTAGGCACTGCTCGGCAGTTTCCAGACCTTTCTGGCCATTCTCAGCCAGGATAACGTGATATTCGTCAGAGAGAATGCTGCTCAGGAACTCTCGCAGGTCGTCATTGTCTTCAACGACGAGAATTGTGGTAGAAGCATTTTGAGCGACTAACGTCTCTGTATTGTCGGCATCGCCATCGTTTTCCTGTGTCACGGGTATCATCGTATCAGTGACGGTTTCACTTATATACGTCCCGCTGTCCTTGCTATACTGGAGCATCTTGTTGACAAGTTCAAGCATGTTTAAAGCATTGCGACGTACCATCACCAGATGGCGGCGGGCCATGTCAGACAAACCACCGGCATTGAGGACCTCAGTCACAGGACCGCCAATAAGCGTCAGTGGTGTACGCAATTTATGGCTGATGTCTGTGAAGAAACGGCTCTTCATGTCGCTGATTTCGCGTTCCATCCGCGCTTTGTTGCGTAGGTTATAGAAACGGAAAGCAACATAGCCTATTGTTGCGACAATCAGCAATAGCAACAGTTTACCCCAGATGCTTTCCCAGAAGGTCGGCTCCGCATAGATATTGAGCACCGTGAGGTTATCCACCCAGACACCATCGCTATTAGTGCTCTTCACAAGCAGACGGTGATGACCGGATGGCAGATGATTGAAAGAGGCTTGATGGCTGGTGCCGACATAAGTCCACTCCTTATCGACTCCCTCTACCATATAGGCATAGCGCACCAGATAGTTATTGGAATAGTCAAGTGCAGCAAAGCGGATGGTGACATTACGTTTGTCTGAGGGAAGGACGACTTCACTGGCATTGAGCAGAGGGCGTGCTTCCTGCTCTCCTCGCAAGTGAATGCTGGTAAAGACAATTCGCGGGACGTAACTGCTCCGAGTAATCTGAGTAGGGAGAAAAGTGATAAAACCACCCATGGCACCGATACTCACTCGTCCGTCACTTCCACAGACAGACTGTGCCTCTGAAAACTCGACACGGTCACCCAAGTCGTTGGGACCATACTGGAGATAGTCGCCAGTAGAGGGGGTATAGCGGTCAATGGTTGTCTCACGTGTGACCCATAAGTCCCCCTTGGCGTCCTCTACCATGGCCAAGACATTACCTTCATCAGATGCAAAACGGTTTAGATGCCGGTATTCCAACTTGTTCTGAAGCAAATTGTCGGACACCAGTTCCTGCATGCCGCCGCCCATGGTAGCAACAAAAATGCGCCCATTACGAGTAACAAAGGTCTGTAGCACGTCACTGGCTAACAGCGTAGAGGCATCGCCCATTACATGGCTGTTACCATAGAATCGGATTTCACGAGGATTGCTAAAGTGATTACTGAAAGTGACCAGACCACCTGTGGTTGAAAGGATGATGACGCCATTGCCCGTATGAGTGACACGACGCACCTTAGAGAACTTCTGCGTTAGGTAGCCTGTAAAAGCATTGTTGGAGTTATAAAATAGTACACTGTCGACACGTTCTTCCAAAAGATTGATACCGGCTTCATAAGTTCCGACCCACAGCCGGCCCCTCTCATCCTGGTCAATGCTGTAAACATCATTGCTGCTAAGAGAATAGGAATCTGCCGCGTTCTTGACATAATGACTCATTCGTCCGTCTGCGGTACGACAATAGAGTCCTTGCCCCTTAGTTCCTATCCACAAACGTCGACTACGGTCTTCATAGAGACTGTAAATGCGGTCAGAGAACTTGACTGGCGATGACTGTATGGCACCGGAAGGCGACAGATAGCCTTGGCAGCGTCCGTCGGACCCATAGAAGGCCAGATAGCCATGGTCGTTACCTATCCACAGGCGCCCCTCACCATCGGCCAGCAAGGCACGAGTCTCCTCATTGGGGCGCATGGGGACATACTTCAGATTATGATACTTGAAGTTGACAAGCGTCAGGTCATGGGTGGAACTGAACCACAGGTTACCCTGACCATCAATGAAGTACTTATTGATAGTGGGAAGGTTAGCATACTCATACCCCACCGACTGCAAGGTATAGGGAACAAGGCGGTGCAATGATTCATCATAATAGCTGAAGGTGCCGTTCGTGGGTATCATCCACACTGTTTGATACTGGTCCTCATGCCAGAAAGGATTGCTTGAGGTTGTAGATGAGAAATCTGGGACAGTAGGTGCATCAAGCCACGAAACCGTCTCACCGTCAAGCAACACTACACCGCGGACATCCGTAAAAGCCCACACCCGTTGACGGCTATCGACAAAGAACTTCCGAACCTCTGCCGAAGGGTGGCTAGGGGTCTGGACTGTGCGCAGTCTCATCTGATGACGATTGTCAACCAAGAGAATTCCGAGATTGGTAGCCAGCAATAGGTGATGCTCGTCAAGTTGCTGCATATCGTGAATACGACCGATGCCGACTGGAAGTTTTATGAATACATGGCATTTCGATTCAGGCTGCCAACAGGCCAGCACGCCATCGACAGAAGCAAAATAGGCTCTACCATCCATTTCAGCCATATACTCGAACGACACATTAGAACGATAGTCGGAGCCGGCCAATAAAGTTCCATTGTCGGTTACCACCCACACACGAGAGTCACTGTCCTGCTGGATTTTCTTAGCATAACTTGGATGAAAGTCGCTATGGTCAATAGAAAAAAGTTCTATGGCATCTGGTCCGATAGGGCACTTTTCATCAACACGCAACACAAACCGAACATTCTCTTCGAATGTTACCCATGTCTCACCTTCTGGGAAGCTGTAGATATTACGGGGAAAGAGCAGGAGATTGTACTTCTTACGTATTATCTTCGTCAGATTAACGAAACGTGCCTCACTGGTATCAAAAAGGTAGAAGTTGCGGTCATAGGTAACGAGCCAGAGGTCACCATTCTGGTTAGGAACAATCTTAATGATGCGGTTGGAGGTGAGTACTTCGTTGGCTCCTGGCATGCTACGGAAAGTCGTAAACTGATAGCCGTCGTAACAGCATAAGCCGTTCCATGTACTTACCCACATGAGACCGTCGGACGTCTGCCCCATACCTGAGATGAGATTAGCAGCAAGCCCGTCACGTATATTAAAGGTACGTACCGTGCAAAAAGGCTGTGCCAATAACCATTGAACTACAGCGGAGACGAGTAAAAGGAGTAGACATTTTAACTTCATCACCAGACTGATTTTTATGAAAAGGAATCGGGGACTCCTCCCCGATTCCTTTTTACAATCAGACCTATTCTATGGAAGCCTTATCAGCAGACTTCTTGGCAGGAGCCTTCTTAGCCGCCGGTTTCTTCTCGGCCTTGGCCTTGGCACCCTCCAACTTCTCGAGCTTAGACTTCAGACGAGTAATTTCCTTGTCCTTCATCTCAATCTCGTCGCCCTGGTTCTTGATGGTCGTCAGCAGACCTTCCAGTTCGTCATTGTCAATGTCCAGGGGATAAAGCGCATTGACGCGGTTGATGAAGTCACCGAGGATATTCATGTAGTTGGTGAAGGCATCGAAAGGACCGCTGTAGATGCCGCGGTCAAGTCCTACGTTAGAGGGCTTGGTGGTCATGAAGCGGAAATTGTTGGAAGCCTGGAGGTAGTCCCAGTCCTGATTGATGCGCGGGTCGTTGGCAATGCGCAGACGGTCAGCCACGGAGTACAGCTTATTGAAAGCCTCACGCTGCATGGCGTTACCCAGCCAGCAGGAGCAGTCGCGCTCTTCGTCGACCCACGACAGCGTGTCAGGCACGTCAATGGCACCCACACTCTTCACCTTCTTGCAGATTTCTATCGGCGTTGCAAAGTCGATACCCTTCTCACGGGCACATGCCGGCAGGGCTCTCAGGAAGTCAAGAATGTTGGACGAGAGGGGCTGTGCGATGCCGAGGGCTGACAGTTCCATGAAGATATTGATGATTTTCTCTTCCTCGGGGAAGCGGGCTATGCGGTCGATATAAGCATCGGCGAACAGGGGATAGCCCTCCCACTCGGCATTGTTGAAGCGCAGGGAGATATCGTCAGAGAGTTCCACATCGCGCAGCAACAGCTTCAGGTTCGGAGCGATATTGCAGTTGTAGACGTAGTGGGGCGACTTCCATCCAAGCACATGCTTGGCACCCTCGGTGAGCATACCCTTGAAGCCCATGGCAGCAATCTGTGAACCGATGTCATCGCTGTAGATGAGCGAGGAGTTGCGGGCCACCTGCGGCTTCTGTCCGAAGAGTTCTTCTATCTTGGCACACTGCTTTTTCACATCGAGTGCAAAGGTCTCCTCGTTGGCCAGAGAAGACAGACCATGGCTGTAGGGCTCTGCCAAGAACTCCACGCAACCTGTCTGTGCCAGTTGCTGCAGTTTCTCGATGACCTGCGGAGCGTGCATCTCCAACTGTTCAATACCCGTACCGGAGAGCGAGAAGGCCACCTTGAAGTACTTGCCGTTCTCCTCTATCATCTGCTGCAGCGTGTTGAGGGCGGGCATGTAGCTGCGCTCGGCGATGTCAGTGATGCTACGCTCGTTCTCGTAGTCATCATAGTAATAATGGTCGGTACCGATGTCGAAGAAACGGTAACGCTTCAGATGAATAATCTGAT
>CAMHIM010000049.1 GCA_946185225.1 uncultured Prevotellaceae bacterium | reverse complement strand
CGCAACTGCCGGGCTTTCAAAATCAGAACTCCACGTAGGGCTGCAGACGAGTGATGATGCTGTCAGGAAAATCGCGTGAAAGGCGCAGGTCGTTCAGACTGCGAAGCGGTCCGTGAAGCCGGCGGTAGTCGACGATGGCCCGTGCCCGGAAGTAGTTGATATAGGGATGACGCTTCAGTTCCTGCAAGGAGAGTTGGTTGACATTCAGCCGACGGGTAACGGGCGACTGAATCGTGAAGTACGGAAGGGCTGAAGCAGGGAAATCCTCGATTTCATCGAGCTGGCTGACATGGACATATCCGCCCAGCCGTTCGCCATACTTAACAATCTTGCCAGCAAAGTAGGGTCCGATGCCCGGCACCCGCTTCAAGAGGGCAGTATCGGCAGTATTAAGGTCAACGGTCTCACCAGGGTGAAGTTTATAATGGCGGTAGGACGCAGCACGGTCGGAAATTCGAGACGCAGAGGGGGGCATAGCCATTGATACGGAAGTGGTTCCTACGAGGGAGGAGGCGGGCTGATAGTCTGGAGAGATACGGATATAGGGCTCCAACCGGCGGTACTGCCCTACGGTCAGTCCGTACAGACGGGCAAAGTCTTCCTTCCGCCGGTATATACCTCCCTGACTACGGTACTTATAGATGTTGCGCACTTGCCATGGTTGCAGCCCCAGGTCCAGCAGCAGAGTGCTGTCGGCTGTATTAGGATCGAAAGGGACCAAACGGACGGAGCGTGTCGGCTGTGCATACGTCTTCGTACGACGGAAATGTGCGATGGAATCGCTGTTTTCGCGTCCTTCTCCCTCTTGACGGCCACCCGTCAGCCACACAACAGTCAGCGCAACAACCACAATACATAGTAAGGCTACAATTATCCGACGGTCGGAACGTTGCATGTACAGGAAGTCGCGCCACATAAACCGGTCAGAGGATGTTGAACTGGTGAAGGAAGATGAGCACGATACATACCGGTACGACGTACTTCACACAGAACAAATAGACATGGAAGACACGACGTGCCGAGGAAACCGGCTGACCTGCATAGAACTCGTCACGCACCAGCTGGCGGGAGGCAAACCAGCCAACAAGCACACTCGTCAGCAGGGCTCCGAGCGGAAGCATGAACTGAGCCGTCAGGAAGTCGCAGAAGTCCATCAGCGGACGACCCAACACCCGAATATCGGCAGCACCGACCGACAGAGAGCACAGTACGGCAATCACACTGCACACGCCAGTGACTATCCAGGCCGCCCGGCTACGGTCCTGCTTCAACTCTTCATGGAAGAAGGCTGTCCCTATCTCATGCATGGAGATGGTGGACGTCAAGGCGGCGAACACCAGCAAGGCATAGAACAGGACGGAGACTACATAGCCCACGGCGGGCATAGCGCTGAAGGCCTGTTGGAACACATTGGGCAAAGTAATGAAGATGAGCGACGGACCGGCATCAGGCATCACGCCAACGGAGAACGCAGCAGGGAATATCATCAGACCGGCAAGAATGGCAATGAGCGAGTCGAGCAGGGCTATCTGGACGGCAGAACGTGTCAGGTCGGTCTCGCGGGAGAAGTAACTGGCATAGGTACACAGACAGGCCGTCCCCAGCGAAAGAGAGAAGAAGGCCTGACCAAGTGCCTCCAGAAACACACTGTGCGACAGCTTGGTGAAGTCGGGCCACAGCAGGAACTTGACTCCTTCCATGGCCCCCGGCAGCATGCAGGAGGCAACGACGATGACCAGCAACAGTACAAACAGGGTGGGCATCAGTACCTTGGAAGCACGCTCAATGCCGCCACGAACGCCACGGACAATGACCATGTGGGTAACCATAATAAAGGCCACTGCCCACAAGGAAGGATACACCGGATTACTGGAAAACTCCTGGAAATAGCGGACGACATAGGACATGTCGCCATTGAGACGGCCACCTATGGAGGCTACAAGATACTGTACACACCAACCGGCTACAACAGCATAGAAGCCAAGAATGATGGTAGAGGTGAGAATGCCGAGATAACCGATGAAACGCCAACCGTGACAATGGCCGAAGACACCATAGGCGCGGGCTGCGTTGGACTGGGAATGACGACCGACAAGAAACTCACTAATCATGCCCGGAATACCCAACAACAGCACACAGGCAAAATAGACAATGATGAATGCAGCCCCACCATTCTGCCCCGTCATAAAAGGAAAACGCCACACATTGCCCAGACCGACAGCGGAACCGGCGGTGGCCAAGATAATGCCAAGACGGCTGCCAAACGTGCCTCTGCTCATATCACTTCTAACTGATGGAGGAATATAAACAGTATGGCCAGCGGGCACACGTATTTTACCAAGAAGACGAACAGATGGAAGAAACGGCCACGGAGGGTTCCCCAATTGGTAAACTCATCGTGGACAATCTTATGAGGAACAAACCATCCGATGAAAATACAGGTAAGGAAGCCTACAATGGGAAGGAATACCTGACCAGTAATAAAGTCAAACCAGTCGAACAGCGATGTGCCAAACAGCACCAAGCCGTCCACTGCACCCAACGACAACGAGCAGAAGGCTCCAATGACGGAACAGGAGACGGTGACTATCAGGGCGGCCGTCTTGCGCGATACATGCATTTCCTCATGGAAGAAGGCCGTACTGACCTCGTGCAGAGAGATGAGCGACGTCAAGGCGGCCAACGCAAGCAGCATAAAGAACAGCAATGACACGAAATAACCCAGAACAGGCATGGCCGCAAACGCCTGTTGAAAAACGTTAGGAAGGGTTATGAAAATCAGTGACGGACCGGAGTCGGGACTGACACCTACTGAGAAGGCGGCAGGAAATATCATCAAGCCAGCCAGGATGGCTACTACACAATCTATGACTCCTATCTGAACTGCAGCATTAGTCAGATTCGTGGAACGGGAAAAGTAACTGGCATAGGTACAGAGACAACCCATTGCGATGCTTAGGGAATAGAACGATTGACCCAAAGCTGCCAAAAACACATCACTGTTTATCATACTCCAGTCTGGCTTCAGCAGAAACTTGACACCCTCCATGGCTCCGGGCAGCATGCAGGCCGCAACGACAATGACCAGCAACAATATAAACAAGGTGGGCATGAGAAGTTTGGAGGCGCGCTCAATGCCGTCACGAACACCATGCTCTATAATCAGATAAGTAATAACGAGGATTATAACCGTCCATAGCACCGGTTTTACCGGATCTGCAGCAAGTTCCGAGAAATAGGTGGCGAAATAAGCAGGGTCGCCATGCAGGTGGCCGATGAGCGACGCCCATATATACTGCAGACACCAACCGGACACCACGGCATAGTAACCAGTGATGAGGAAACCCGTAAGCACCCCCAGATAACCGATAAACGCCCAAGGGGTTCCACCCGCCAGGCTACGGAAGGAGCGGGCCGTATTGGCTTGGCCATGACGGCCGATAATAAACTCGCTAATCATACAGGGAATACCCAACAACAGAACACAGGCAACATAGATGAGAATGAAGACGGCACCGCCATTCTGGCCTGTCATATAGGGGAAACGCCACACGTTACCCAGTCCGACAGCAGAACCTGCCGTCGCCAGAATGACGCCTAGCTTACTTCCGAAACTTGCTCTTTCCAATTGTTTCATAACAATACATAAAACTGGTTTTTCGCTTGCAAAGTTACGAAATAAGTATTACATTTGCATCAAAAAGCAAAGAAAGATGAACAAAAGCATGGCATTCTTGAAAAGATACCCACTGACGCTGTGCTGCATCGCGCTGGTTTGGTATCTGTCCATCTGGTTTCTTCCGCCAGAGAAAATGGAACTGCCCGACATCAGCTTCCTGGACAAATGGACACATTTCGTCATGTACGGGGGGATGTGTAGCGTGATGTGGTGGGAATATTTGCGGCATCACGACCGGCTCGACAATTGGAAGCTCTTCATTTGGGCATGGCTTTCACCGACACTCATGGGAGGACTCATAGAACTGGTACAGGAAAACCTTACCACCAACCGCTCAGGCGAATGGCTCGACCTGGCCGCTGATGCCGTAGGAGTAACACTGGCTGTGGTTCTCGGAAGAGGATACTACTGGTTTTCCCGCCAGAGACAATAGGGAGTCTGGCGTAACTGAGAGTTGTAGTAGCGGCGGTCACCAGTGACTTCCCGACCGATGAAACCGGGATTCTGGACAGACTCATCGGGAGTGTTCAGTTCAACCTCTGCCACGACAAGCCCATCGTTGTCTCCATAGAACTCGTCAACCTCAAAGATATGATTGCCGCTACGAACCAAATAGCGGGTCTTGTCGATAATGCCGGGTTCGCACAAGGCAAACAAATCCTCGGCATCAAGCAGGTCGATTTCCTTCTCGAACTCATAACGGCTCAGTCCGCCATCGAACGATGGTCCCTTTATCGTCAGGTATCCTCGTCCGTCACGGATACGGACACGAACCGTACGGCCACGCTCACTACAGATGTAGCCCTGCTTGATGCGGCTGGAGGCATAAGCCTCCTTCTTGTAAGCATCGCTTGTAACGAGAAACTTCCGTTCTATCTCTTGTCCGCTCATCGGTTAGAATGACACAATATATACAGAATAAGCAGCGTAGGCCAATGCCAGAACAATAAGCACGCCAATAATCCACTTGACGATTCTCTCACCCTGCTTTTCCTGTTTCTTCTCATAGGCAGCACGCTTGGCATTGCCTGAAATGTTCTTTTTACTCATGGTTCTTATAGTATTAAGTTAATTATTATCCTTCGTCTGCAACGGGAAACTCCATCAGATAAGCCTTGATGAAACCGTCAATCTTGCCATCCATCACCCCGTCAACATCAGAGGTCTGATAGTTGGTCCGGTGGTCTTTGACGCGCTTGTCGTCGAACACATAACTTCGTATCTGACTTCCCCACTCTATCTTTTTCTTACCTGCCTCTATCTTAGCCTGGGCCTCCAGACGTTTCTTCATGGCACGGTCGTAGAGCTGCGACTTCAGCAATGTCATGGCGCGCTCCTTGTTCTTGGGCTGGTCACGCGTCTCCGTGTTTTCAATAAGGATTTCCTCTTCCTCGCCCGTGTCGGGATCTGTGTACCAGTAGCGAAGACGGACACCCGACTCGACCTTGTTGACATTCTGACCTCCGGCACCACTGCTGCGGAAAGTGTCCCACGACAATTTGGCGGGGTCTACATACACCTCTATGGTATCGTCCACCAACGGCGACACAAAGACAGAAGCAAAAGAGGTCATACGCTTGCCCTGAGCATTGAACGGACTGACACGCACAAGACGATGTACGCCATTCTCTGACTTCAGATAGCCGTAGGCATACTCACCGCCTTCTATCTGCATGGTAACGCTCTTGATGCCTGCCTCGTCACCGTCAAGCAAAGAACTGATTGTCACCTTATAGCCATGCGCCTCGGCCCAGCGCATATACATACGCATAAGCATCGAGGCCCAGTCCTGACTCTCTGTACCGCCGGCACCCGAGTTGATTTTCAGCACACATTCCATTGGGTCCTCCTTCTGCCGAAGCATATTCTTCAGTTCCAGGTCTTCAATGGCATCAATGGCATGGCGATAGTCTGCATCAACCTCTTCTTCTGTGACCATATCCTCCTTATAGAAGTCAAAGGCCAGTTGAAGCTCATCGGCAGCCGTACGCACCTCCTGATAGCCGTCCAGCCATTTCTTGATGGCCTTCACCTTTTTCATCTGTTCCTCGGCACGCTTGCGGTCATCCCAGAAGTCGGGTGCCTGTGTGCGCAGGTCCTCTTCCTCAAACTCCACCTGTTTCTCGTCTATCTTCAAGTAGTGCTTCAGCTGGTCTGCCCGGTCAAGCACGTCTTTCAATTGGTCTTGGGTTATCATATCTACTCCTGATACATCTGGTCAATCTCTTTCTTGTAGTTCTCGTTCAGCACGCGACGTTTAATCTTCAGCGTATTGGTAAGCTCGCCACGCTCCATGGAGAAAGCATGAGGGAGCAACGTGAAACGCTTGATTTGCTCGTAGTGAGCTAACTGCTGCTGCAAGGTCTCAATACGCTCCATCATCATCTGGTGTATCCGTTCGTTCTTACACAGGTCCTCGCGACTGTTGAAGGCTATCTCGTGCTCACGGGCATACTCTTCCAGCAGGGAGTAGACAGGAATGATGAGTGCCGAGACGAACTTCCGCTGATCAGCAATGATACACACCTGGTCAATGTATTTATCGACAAGCAACTTCGACTCTATCATCTGGGGAGCAATGTACTTTCCGTTGGAGGTCTTGAAGAGGTCCTTGATACGTTCTTTAAGGAAGAGTTCCCCATTCTTAAGATAGCCAGAATCACCCGTACGAAAATAGCCGTCGTCCGTAAAGGCAGCCTTAGTCAAATCGTCACGGTTATAGTAGCCCCGGGTTATAGTGGGACCTTTCAACAGCACCTCACCCTCCTCGCTGATGCGGATGCTGATACCCTCAATAGGAATTCCCACGGAGCCCACAGTGAAGGGGTCGCCTAAATGATTACAGGAGACAGTGGCAAGACTCTCGGTCAAGCCATAGCCTACCACCATGTTGATACCGATGGAATGTACAAATTCTTCTACATAGGGATTGACTGTCGCACCTGCTGTAGGAAAGAAATGTGCATTTTCCAGACCCAGTTCTTTGCGGACAAGCGAGAACACGGTCTTGTTGAGCAGTTCGTATTCCATGTGGAGTGCCATCGGCGGACGTTTCCCCTTGGACAGATAGTCTATATTATGCCTCCGTCCCACATTCAGCGCATGAGTAAAAATCTTACGCTGGACGGGACCAGAGGAATCAATCTTCTCCTGAACACCCATATATACTTTTTCCCAGAAACGGGGTACCGACGACATACATGTGGGATGCGTCTCCTTCATAGTCTGCTGCACCTGCTGCGGATACGTATTTACAATGAGACGGGCACCTTCAGTAATACACAGCAGTTTCCACCCCTTCTCAAAAATATGGGTAAAGGGAAGGAAGTTCAATACACGGTCATTTTCGCCGACGGGCACACATTTGTTATTGGCTTCCAAAGCGGCATGGTATTGCCCCATTGTCAGTATTACACCTTTCGAGTCACCTGTTGTCCCACTAGTATATAGGATATTGGCGATTTCATCGAACGAGGCCTCCTGCTGAAGCGTCTCTATCTCCGACTGACGGGGCAGACCCTTGCCCAATTCGAGGAAGTCAGAGAAATACATTGCCGTATTGTCGCCATCGGCTATCCGGACGTTTGAGTCATAAATAACGATACGTTCCAGAGTGCGGCATGTCCCCAGCACTCGGCGGGCCTTGTCATACTGTTCCTGCTCACCGACAAAGAGAATACGTATCTTTGCGTCATTGAGCATAAACTGTATCTGCTGTTCCGAACTGGTAGCATAAAAAGGAATAGTCACTGCACGGATGCCCCAGGCACCAAAATCCGAGAACAGATACTGAACGGAATTTTGTGAGAACACGCCAATGTTCTCCTGTACCTTGACACCAAGGTTCAGAAGAGCATTCGACACTATCTTAACCGTCTGAGAGAACTGATTCCAAGAGTACGACTCCCACTCTGTTCCTCCGAAGTTTTTGTAGATAAGGGCCTCACGGTCTCCATAGTGCGCAGCCACATCATGAACAAGACGTGACAAATGGCTATTGATTTGCATAATCACCTATTATTATAATGATGATGCAAAAGTACGGAAAAACGTGCAGAATGCCAAATTTCTCGCAGACAAAAACCAAAAAGGCTTGGTTTTTAGCCGGCAAATAAGTAACTTTGCCGACAATATGACAATCAACGAGTATTTTGACGATGCCATCGTCCTGCTTCAGAATCTCATAGCAACCCCCAGCGTCAGCCGCGACGAGGCTGCTGCCGCCACACTGCTGACTGGCAAAATGGAACAGTGGGGGCTATCCCCGCAACGCGAGGGGAACAATGTGTGGAGCATATGTCCGGACTATGACGAGAAACGGGAAACCATTCTGCTAAACGCCCATATAGACACGGTAAAACCTGTCAGTTCGTGGACGCGCAACCCCTATGAACCAATCATCGAGGGTGACCGTCTATACGGTCTTGGGGCCAACGATTGTGGCGGCGGACTGGTCAGTCTACTGCAAGTTTACCGATATCTCATCACTGTTACGGAGCGTCCTTTCAATGTAGTGTTTCTTGCTTCCTGTGAAGAAGAGGTCTCCGGGAAAGACGGCATCAGCCGCGTACTTCCCCTGCTGCCCCACATTGACGTTGCCATCGTTGGAGAACCTACAGGCATGCAACCCGCCACGGCAGAGAAAGGGCTGATGGTCATTGACGGTTATGCACGGGGGAAAAGCGGCCATGCTGCCCGCAACGAGGGCGTGAACGCCATCTACGAGGCATTGGACGACCTGCTTTGGCTACGGGAGCACCAATACAGCAATCCCAGCCCACTTCTTGGAGCCACCAAGGCTACGGTAACCGTTGTGGAAGCAGGCACCCAGCACAACGTAATACCTGACACACTACACTTCATCGTTGACGTCCGGACGAACGAGAACGACGTAAACGAAGCCTTCTACAAATACCTGTGCATGCACATGAAGCATTGCGAACTGAAGCCGCGCTCGTTCCGGCTTCACTCGTCGTCCATCTCACATGAGCATCCTCTCATCCGTCGTTGCATAGCCATGGGCATGAAACCTTTTGGTTCTCCCACGCTGTCGGACCAGGCACTCATGGATTTCCCCTCGTTTAAGTTAGGGCCTGGTGAGTCCAGCCGCTCTCACTCTGCCGATGAATACATCTGCCTCAGTGAGATACGCCATGCACTTGACATCTACTGGCATCTGCTAACGCCCTAACCAATTTTCCGGATTAAGTTTATCGTTGCCTCGCCGCAATTGGAACTGCAAGATTCCCTCGCCTCCGATGGAGCCCAGTACTTGTCGGGTACTCACCTGCTGTCCCCTACGGACACTGACTGACGACAAGTTGCAATAGACAGAGAGGTAACTGCCATGACGGACAATGACGCCCATCTGTCCGGCATATCCGAACACCGCGCTCACCTCTCCGTCGAAGATACTGCGTGCCTGTGCCCCTGGCTGTCCCTTGATGTTGATACCCTTATTGTCAAGTGTCACACCTTTCAGTCCTTCCACATTATAGCGTCCGAACCGCGTTACAATGCGATAACCTCCTGTAAGAGGCATGGGGAGGCGGCCTTTGTTGCTTTCAAAACTACCGCTGATTCTCCTGTCTTCTGACGATGTGACAAATGTCTCCGTTGACGCCTTTCTGGCCTCAGCCATTTTCTTCTCTCTGAGACGCGCTTCCTCAGCAGCTTCCCGCTCCATCTCCAGGCGCTCCCGCTCTGCTTCTTGTGCAGCACGTTCAGCCTCCGCTTTTTCCTGAGCACTCTTACGGGCAGCAGCTCTGGCTGCTGCCTTGGCCTTCTCTTCCCTCGCTTTTGCCTCGGCAATACGCCGTGCATTCTCCTTTTCCCTGGCAGCGGCTTCTTCTGCAGCCTTCTTCCGTGCCAGTTCCTCAGCACGCTTACGCGCAGCCTCCTCGGCCGCCTTCTTCTTCGCCTCTGCCTCGGCACGGGCTTTGGCCTTAGCAATCTCTATTGCTATCAAACGGTCTATTTGGGCATTCAGCTCCGTGTCTTTTTTCTTTTGTTCGGCAATTACCTTTTGAATGGTTTTCTGTTCATTCTGCAGAGAGTTCACCACCTTCTGCTGTTCGTTCTGCTTCCCCTCCAGCTGGCGGTGCTCCTGCTCGCCACGACGCAGCAGGTCATCTTTCTGTCGCTTGGTACTAAGCAACTGATTGTGTGTACGTCCAACTTCTTCCTGTTTGATTTTAACAGCCTCCCCCTGTGCTTTTTGAAAAGAAGCATACTCGCGTGTAAAACGGAGACGCCGGAACATCTGAGTAAAGTTCTGGGCACTAAAGACAAACATGAGCTGACTTTGTACAGACCTGTTCCGATGCAGGTAGTACATGGACTTGACATATTCACGCTTTCGGTTCTCCAGTTCGCCTTGCAATTCCTTCAGTTGCTCGTCAAGTACAGCAATGTTTCCGCTGATACGTGTGATGTCTTTCCTGATAGTATCTATCGTCCTGCGTTTGTCAGCAATCTCCCCATTAAGAATCTGAAGGTTTTGCATGCGTTTCCTGACATCACTTTCTATTTGACGCCGACGAGCTTCCTGTGCTTTGATGCGCTGTTGCACCTGCTGCCGCTGACTCTTCAGACTTTCGATATTCTTATTACTGACCTCCGGGGAAGAAACAGACTTGCCGGAAGATTTCCTTGTAGTCTTCTTCACCGGACGCTTGGTCGCAGTCTTTCTGACCACGGTCTTTTTTGCCGTAGTCTTTCGTTGCTGGGCCTGCGGAGCAACCGAAAACCCAGCCAGCAGGAGAAACACCAGAAGGAGTCGGGACATGAGCGGAAGATTACATAGCCATGAAACGGCGAAGGATATCGTCGACAGATACCTCACGATACTTGTTGGAAACCTCGGTACGAGTCTCCCACTCGCTTTCGTTACCTAAATAGTTAAGCGTTAATCCGAGTTTGACCTCCTTCTTTGGCGAGGTAAACGTAATTTTCATATTGGTCGGGAAATTCTTGCTGCCCATCTTCTGGAAGGCAGTATAATCCCAGTTCAGCTGCGAGTTGCCGTTCAAGCGGTCTTTATAGAGGATGTTTGCCATCTTAATGCGACCGTCCTTCTCGCTGGCAAGCCAGCTGTAGTTCATCTTGCCCTCCTCCAGACGGATGACGACATCTTCGCCTCCAAGCATTGCATCGTACTTTTTCAAAGACTCGTCACTGACCTTCTTCATGCCCGGCTGAAACAATTCGTTCCAGAACAGAGCTTGAAGGGAGTAGAAGTTCAGTCCGCTATTGCGCAGGAAGTCTATGTGTGCATAAGGTGCTTTCAAGAACTGCTTGTTGATGCGGTCCATGATGAGCACATAGTCCTGTGTAAACTCCAGGCGTGCAGCCTCCACGAAACCGAAAGCCATGAGTTGCATACGGATGACATCGTCCCGCTTCATCTTCAGGTTGCCTGTCAGTGAGATCATCTGCGGCCCGGCTTCCACAGTGAATTTCACCTTGGAGGTAATAAACTTGGCATGCTGCGCATTGTCATTCACTTTTTGCAGGAACTGGCGTTGCTGCACGGTTTCTGCCGTCACTGGGGCAGGTTCTTCTGTAGCCTTCTGTTTTGACTTACAGGCTCCCGTCAGCAATGGCGTTGCCAACAGTGCCACCTTAAGGAAATTCATTGCTTTCATTTCTTCTTAATGTATTTACGTTGATTTATTTTCTTTGCCAACAATTTATTGTTCGGGTCTTTCTCGTATGCCTCACGCCAACGCTTGAGCGCTGTGTCCATATCGCCCCCCATCGCATAGATGTCACCGGCATGTTCGATGAGTACACTACTGTGGTCCTCGTCATTCTGTACGGCCTGGTCAATATATATTCTTGCCTCGCTGTAACGCTGCTGCTTAAACAGTATCCATGCATAGGTGTCCAGATAGGTCGCATTGTCCGGTTCTGCCTTGATAGTCTTATAGCTCATCCGTTCTGCCTTATCAAGTTGCTGTCCCAGTTCAGAGAGGTAATAGGCATAATTGTTCAAGCACCCTATGTTATCTTCCTTCTTCTGCAAGCAAGAGTCGTAAGCAGCAAAAGCCTCCTTCGTCAGTCCCTTCTGGTGGAGCAGGTCACCGAGGACTGCGTAGAAGTCGGAAGCAATGGCCGGATCGCTGTTGTCATTGATGACACTGATGCCGTTGCGAAACGCATCCAGCGCACGGTCATTATCCTTTTTCCGGTAATAGGCCATTCCCTGATAGTAATAAAACGCCATTTCATCGGCATTATACTGACGGGCATCACGGCACAGAGCAATGACTCGGTCCATGTCTTCGTCTTCCCAGGCATAACCCACGAGCTGCAATCGTGCTGGAGCATGGTCGGGTGCTGTCTGAAGGATTTTCTCAAGGACCACCGCCATGCTGTCGCGTGGCATCTTCTTCAGGTCCATGTATGCCACACAGAGGCTGGCAACCTCTACGTCTACCGGCTGGGAGGCCAGCATCTTCCTGAACAGGTTCAGAATCTGCGTGCTGTCGCCGCCTCTGTTCTGGTTGTCTACTATCTCTTGCCGAAGTACATGGATACGCTGTTCCGTCGGGACATTCTTCCCGAACAGCAGTCGGCGGGTCAGGCTGTCGGCTGCGATGCTGTCGTTCTTTCCCTTATGGTAGGCACGCATGGACATGATGGCATGGACGTTGTCCGGCTCTTCCTTCAGTACACTGGCAAAGACCTCAAGAGCCTCCGGCTCGCGCTCGTTCATCAGAAGCATGTCGCCATAGAGGTCACGGTAGTTCAGGTCATTGGGATACTGGTCGGCCAGTGCCTTTATCTCAGCCATGGCGGCAGGCCGGTCATTCTTAAGGGTGTACAGTTCGCTCTTTGCATACGACAGGCGTTCGCTCTTGCCGTCGATTGCCTCCATACGCTCCAGCATCCGGATGGCATTGTCGTAGTCCTGCTGTTGGTAGTACAGTCTATACAGCAGTTCCAGCAAGTCGTCGCGGTCCCTGTGCTTCTCATAGAGGCCGGCCACGACCTCCGTTGCTTCTGCATAGAGGTTCTGGCTAATATACAACTGTGCCAGCGTCTCGGTATATATGACATTCTCCGCATTCAGCGCTGCCGCCTTCTGGAAGTATTCCAACGCATGTTGCTGGTCTTTCATCTTGACATAATACTGAGCCAAGAAGAAATAAGCCTCAGAGGCATCGGGCCGTATTGCCACGCACCGCTGGAGCAGGTCGAAGGCTGCGTCGTCGTTACCTTTCTGTCGCTGGAGCATAGCATCCAGGAAGAGCACGTTGTAACGCTGGGAACAAGACAAGGAGTCAGCGGACTGGGCCATACCGTGCAACCCTGTCGCCATCATTACGCCTATGAGAAATGTCCTGATTCCCTTTGTCATTCTTAGAATTCTTTGTTTAGCGTGTTCCCGTGTGTCCGTAACCGCCCTCGCCACGTTCTGTCTCATCAAGGACGTCAACCTCAACGAAACAGGCAGTCTCGTGTTTGGCGATAACCATCTGGGCAATGCGTTCGCCGTCATTGACGACAAACTCCTCCTGAGAAAGGTTGATGAGCAGGACGCCCACCTCGCCGCGATAGTCAGCATCGATGGTTCCCGGCGAGTTCAGCACGGTGATTCCTTTCTTCAAAGCCAGTCCGCTGCGTGGACGAACCTGAGCTTCGTAGCCTGCCGGCAGGGCGATGTGCAGTCCTGTGGGTATCAGCCGGCGTTCCATGGGTTTCAGGGTTACCGGTGCGTCAAGGTTGGCACGCAAATCCATCCCCGCACTTTGCACGGTTGCATAGGCGGGAAGCGGCTGATGTCCTTTGTTCAGTACTTTAAGTTCCATGACATTTACATTTATTAAGGTGCAAAAATAGCAAATTTTGCAGAAACGGCCATATTTTTCAAGAGAAAATAACTTATTTTACAGAATTTCGCTTACCTTTGCCGTCATGATGATGAATTGGAACACACTTTTAAGCAACAGACGGCTGGGGCAGGAGCACCGGCATGCCGAACGTCACGACGACCGTACAGAGTTCAAACGCGACTATGACCGGCTCATTTTTTCAGCGCCCTTCCGCCGGATGCAGAACAAGACTCAGGTCTTTCCTCTGCCAGGCAGCATCTTCGTACACAACCGGCTGACTCACTCACTGGAGGTGGCCAGCGTCGGCATGTCGCTTGGTAACGATGTCGCACAACAACTCATCAAGAAAAATCCCGATTTCATCGACTCCATGGTTCCGGAAATCGGTCAGATTGTGGCCACAGCCTGTCTGGCGCACGACATGGGCAACCCCCCGTTCGGCCACAGCGGCGAGAAAGCCATCCAGACCTTCTTCACCGAAGGGGCCGGCCAGCAGCTCAGGAGCCAGGTGAGCGGAGTGTTCTGGAGTGACATTACCCGCTTCGACGGCAACGCCAATGCCTTCCGACTGCTGACCCACAGTTTCAAGGGCCGTCGCAAGGGCGGTTTTGCCATGACCTACAGCACCTTGGCCAGCATCGTGAAATATCCTTTTCCCTCCTACCATGCCTCGAAGAACAAGTTCGGCTTCTTCACCAGCGAATACGACAACTACCTGACCATCGCCAACGCCTTAGGCATCCCTTTACTGGCCATGGGGAACGGTCACGAAAGATGGGCACGCTACCCGCTGGTGTACCTCGTCGAGGCTGCCGACGACATCTGCTATGAAATTATGGACCTGGAGGACGCCTTCAAGCTGAAGATTCTCTCCTACGAGGAGACATCGGAACTCATGCTCTCTTTTTTCGATGAAACCGAAAGAAAACACATCAACAGCCGCATCAGCGACGAAGAGCTGACCGACCCTAACGAGAAGATACAATACTTACGTGCCTGTACCATCGGCAAGCTGGAGAGTGAGTGTGTCCATGCGTTTCTCGACAACGAAGGGACCATCATGAAAGGCTCCTTCAACGGCAGCCTCATCAGCAGGATCAGTCCGACGCAGCGGGATGCCTACAAACGATGCACGGAACTGTCGCGGAGACGCATTTACAACAGCAAACCGGTACTGGACGTGGAGCTGTCGGGTTACAAAATCATGGCAACGCTGATGGAGCACTGGGTAGAGGCCGTCCTGCACCCAGAGCGCTTCTACTCACAACAGCTCATCGGGCGTGTCAGCAGCCAATACGATATTGACGCCCCCGACCTGGAGACGCGCCTCATGGCAGTCATTGACTTCATCAGCGGCATGACAGACGTCTACGCGCTGGACGTCTACCAGAAGGTCTGCGGCATCTCCCTCCCCATCGTCTGACCAGCCTGGCCAAC
>CAMHIM010000048.1 GCA_946185225.1 uncultured Prevotellaceae bacterium | reverse complement strand
AAGCCTGACTTAACGAGCGTCTGACCCGTCTTGAAGTCCTTGCCGGCGATAGGCAGCTTCGTCTTTTCGGCGAGTTCCCACATGGCGGGGATGTCGACGGTGGTGTTAGGAGCACCCATGATGAAGGGGGCACCCTCGGTCAGGGCGGCATAGGCGTAGCACATCGACGGTGCAACGTGTTCACGATCGTCGGCCTTCATGGCAGCCTCGAGGTCGCTGAGGTGGTAGTGTACCTTCTCGTCGACGGGGACGTAGATCTCTGTCGAGGCAGCCCAGAGCACGACGATGCGCGAGCACTGGTGCTCAGCCTTGAACTGGCGGATGTCCTGACGCAGGGCCTCGACCATCTCCCAGCGTGTCTTGCAGTCCTTGACGTTGTCGCCGTCCAGACGCTTGGCGTAGTTCTTATCGAAGGCGGCTTTCATCGGAACAATCTTCTCAAGTTCGTCGCGGACGGGCTCGATGTCCTTCTCCTTCAGCACTTCGGCATACATAGCCGACTGATAGGCATTCTGAGGATATACATCCCAACAGCCGAAAACGATGTCGTCCAATTTTGCAATGGGAACAATCTCGTTGTAGGGAACATACTTCTTGTCAGCACCTTTCCCAATACGAATCTTGTCGTATTGAGTCATTGAACCGACAGGCTTTGCCAGACCCTTGCGAGTCATCAGCACACCAGTCATGAATGTTGTGGCAACAGCACCATTGCCAACTACCATAATACCCAGTTTTCCTTCAGCTGGTTTTACATTCGATTTAGCCATTTTTCTTGTTTGATTTAAGTTTATACAATTAGTTCTTTTAATTCTTTGATAACCCGGTCGGCCTGACTCCTGTCAACCTGTTCGTCAGTCCATCCTTCACCCTCCAGCCATACTGTACGACAACCTGCCTGACGGGCGGGTACTATATCCTTATCTATGCTGTCGCCTACCACGGTAACGGCGGATGACGGCAGTCCCAATGCCTCGACACCTAAAGTAAATATGCGCGGATTGGGTTTACGGACACCTACGACGGCCGACTCTATGACGTGCAGGAAGATGCCGTCAAGTCCGAATTCCTGCAGGACGACACCGATGTTGCCATAGAAATTGCTTACCAGTACCATCGGATATCGTCTTTTTAAGTTCAGCAGCACCTCACGACTCTTCCGTGTCTCGCCTCTGGTCAACTCGTAAAGGTCGTTGACTACTGCCTCTTGGTATCCTTCCACGCCCAGCCACTGCATCTCTATACGCACCTTAGCCTCCAAGGTCTGACGGAAAGTAAAGTCGGGCTGTATAATGGGATTCTTTCCCAGCGTCCGTTCTGCATAGACATAGGCCTCACGGAACTGCCCCTCACTGACGGGCACATGATGACGCTGATAGGCGTGCCAGAGCACTTTACCCCAGTGACAACCGCCCGTGTCAAGCGTTCCCCCGTAGTCGAAGATATATCCCTGTTTTTCCATATCTGTCAGAATTTGGCGGTCAATTTTCTACACAAGTTCTCGTGCGTGCGATGCATGTATGCGTACATTATATTTAATATTACCACTTCAAACAGCAGATACACCCACGGGCATCCCAGCAGCGCCGTAATGAAGAGGGTAATGGCGCGGCTATTATGTGTCAGCAGATTGGTGTACTTCATCAGTGGGCGGCTGCCCGTAAGGAACTCCTGCCTCACGTTTTCCGGTTTCACGCCGACTTTCCATTTGGCAAAGAACTTCTGGAACTGAGGGGTACGCTTCTCCTGACTATGACAATATTTGGCATAGTTGAAGTAAAAGATGCGGTCCAGCCACTTTCCCTTGGGCAGACTCTCGTAGATGTCGCGCTGCTGTCGGTAGTTATCCAGTTCACTGCCATCCTTCCCCAACAGGAAGAACAGGTGTATCTGTCTGTAATAATCGGCCAACGACGACTGGGGAGAATGGCTGAAAACACCAGCGGTGAACGCCAGCAGAAAGCCCAGGATGCCCCACTGAATATCTGTACCGGGGATAGGCTGTGTCCACAGGCGGAGGGACAGGGCCACATAGACACAGAAAAACCATACATCGCCCGCAAAACCGTCCAGCATGCGTCCGATGAGCGTTTTCTTGCCCGTCAGCCGGGCCATCTGGCCATCCGTTGAATCGCAGAAATTAGCAATCATCAGCAGCGCGACGCCCCACAGGTTGTGGGTCAAATCGGTATAGTAGAACATGCAGCCTCCTGCCATTCCCACGAAAATGGAGAAGATGGTTATCACGTTAGGATGTATCCCCAGCTTATTCCACAGCAAGGCGAAAACCAAGCCAATGGGGCGGGTGAAGTGTACATCCAGCCACTCCTCCGTGTCTTCCGACTTAAAAGATACTTTTAACAATTCACTAAAACTCTTTTCCATATCTTTTATTTTACCAGACTGGCAATGGCCTCTGCGGCCTCTTCCCTGCAACGAGAGAAACTCGGCCAGTCGTTATAGTCTATCACAAAGAACCTCCCTTCGGATGTCACGATGCAGTCACCGCCATAGACGTCAATGCCGACTACTTCGGCCAGACGTTCCGACGTCTGATGCAAGTCCTGAAGAGAGAACGCATAGTGGTGGGCAACCCCATTGCGTCGTTCGTCACCAAACTTCGAATCCCCGTCGTCCGTAGGATAGTAGTACCGGAAGAAACCAGCCCCTTTCACTCCATAGAACTTAACGAGGTCTCCCTCCAAATGGGCAGAGACGACGTAGTTGCTGATACCCCGCTCTCTGAACGCTGTTATCTTCTCTGCCAGTTCCCTTTCGTCGGCAACAAAGCATACGTCCCCCTCCTCCTGTGCAGCGGCGTCACCTCGTTTCAGCCAGCACCCATGTTCACCACGTTCCGGAGGCACGGGTATTCCTTCTTGACGCATGATGCGGTTAAGTACAGAACGGCAACAACGGCGGACGCCTTCCGCGCGGTTAATAACTTTCGCTCCCTGCCTCTCTGCCAAGTCCAATGCATCCAGCACTTCCGGCGACCGAGCCATGGACAGCAGATAATCATAACAGCCATCCGCTAACCCCTCTACAGGCCATGCGTCTTCCGAGAACATGGTTACATCAGCGTCCAGCCTACGGGTCACGTTCTCAAGAATAGCCGCATCCTTCTGCACTGAGTTGGGCGAGAAGCGCGCGGCGCGGTAAATCGCAGCCACTCTTTTCTTCATTCTGCCAAGAAGTTCTCTGCCTTCTGTATGTCTTCAGCATGGTCTATGTCCAACACTTTGGAGAAAGGCCATGCCTTCAGTCGCAATCCATCGTTCACCAATGCCCGCTGGAAGTTACGCATGCGGCTCTCACGGCGGGCAATGCATCGCTGTAGCGTCTGCAGGGACTTGGGTGTCAGACCGTAGATGCCACCACTGATATAGCAAGGGCAATCTGTAGAATCCAGAAAAGCCGTCACATTCATTTCCCCGTCCACGGCCACATGCAGGGGTTTTTCGTCGTCTATATAGTCTGTCACCCCCATAAGCCCATCCGCCTCATCATGAGCCAGAAGGCTTTGGAAACGGGCAACGTACTCTCCGAATTCCTTTTCCCGGAAAATGGTGTCCACTGTCGTCAGACAAAACGGTTCGTTACCCAGCAGCCCACTCAGTTCGAACAGCGAGTGCATGGAACTGGGAGTTGTCTTCACAACCACCTTCAGCGGAAGTCCTTCCTGCTGTTTCTGTCTGAGGTGCGCACTGACCTCCTTCGTCAGATCATTGCAAATGACGTCCACCTCCGTAGCACCATGGTGCAGGAAGATTCTCAGGAGCCGGTCAACAAGAGGTTCACCTCCCACCCTGACAAGCGGTTTAGGGACGCTTATCCCCTCACTGGCAAGCCGAGAGCCTTCTCCCGCTGCAATGATTGCATATTTCATACGTTAGGTAGTTTTATTGTGCCGCAAAGGTACACCTTATTATCGACACGGCAAAAACTTTTAAGAATAATTTATTTTTCTCACTCATCCTTCTCCTCTTTCCATGCAGACAAGTGTCTCCATTGGGAAAGAACATGTTCTAAATATCACAATGTTATCTCAAACCAGAAGGTTGACCCCTCTCCAAGTTTCGACTCAACACCTACTTCACCTCCGAGGCTGTAGGCCATCGTCCTGCAGATGCTCAGTCCCAGGCCTGCGCCAGGAACAAACTCGTCAACCTTGAAGAAACGCTCGAACACCCTATTCTGATTCTCTTCACTGATGCCCTTACCCGTATCGCGCACCCAGATGCGCAGCCTACTGTCGGCTACCAGACTCGTTCCCAGAATCACACTTCCCTTCGAGGTGAATTTAACAGCATTATCCATCATATGGTCCACCACCTCCACCAATCGGTTCAAGTCGGTAGTCACATTCTGAGTCGCATTACAGAACATTGTTGATAGTTTCACTGCATCACCCACCTTCCCTTCATAGCGGTCGGCAATTTCCTTCAACACCAAATTCAGGTCAAAGCTAGTCATAACCAGCTGTTCTTTTCCTGCTTCTATCTTTGAGATGTTCATCACATCGTCTATGATGCGCAGAAGTTTCTGGTTGTTCTCCTGTATCAGGTTTATGAGTTCCCTCCGTTCCTCAGTCCCTTCGATATCAGGAAGGACACTGGTAAATCCGATAATTGCATTCAGCGGTGTCCGTATTTCGTGGCTCATGTTGGCGATAAAGGCCGACTTCAACCGATCGCTTTCCTCAGCCTTGTTACGTGCCAGCACAAGGGCTGCCTCAGTGGATTTCCGTTCGTCAATGCATGCCGATGTCCCCACCAGCACTTCGGGATTACCCTCTGCATCCCGGCTGGCTATCGTGCAGTAGCTTTCCTCCCAATAAGTCTTGTCAACATAAGGAACCTTCACTTTATATATTTCATGGAACTCCTCAGTCCGTCCACAACAGATGTCATCGAACGACTTCATGACACGGTTGCGGTCTGTCTCCACGAGGCTTTCCGCCCAGTCATCCAGCAACGTTCCTGGTGAGGGCACATAGCTGTCCATCTTCTCACGGAAGTCATTATCACTGGTCACTTGCCGGTTACGGACGTCAACGTGCCAGGTAGCCAGACGCATCGCCTTGAGCACAAACTCATACTCAATATTATTTTTCTTCATTTTATTGAGCTGCGTGAGTTCACCCTCCAGTTCCTTCCTCTTCTTTCGTTGGACAAAATACAAGACCACGAGCGCCACAAGCAGCAGCACTCCGACGACCCACACTACAAGCTCTGTCACAAGAGCTTGGCGGTCCGCATACAAGAGCATATACATCATCCGTGCAAAATTACAATTTATTTAGGAAACGGAAAAATTATTTCGCGGAATATTTTGTGTCGTCCTTGTTTTTCAGTACCTTTGCAGTCAGTTTTCAACAAATCAATGGAAAAAGAATTCGAACTCATCGCCAAAACGTTCATGGGATTGGAACCTGTACTGGCGAAAGAACTGACCCAATTAGGGGCCAATAACATTCAAGTTGGTAGACGCATGGTGTCGTTTACGGGTAATCAAGAACTCATGTATCGTGCCAACTTCGCACTACACACGGCTATTAAGATTCTCAAGCCCATCAAGCACTTCAAAGCCAGTAGCGCCGATGACGTCTACGAAACTGTCAAGCAAATAGACTGGAGCGAGTACCTGGACAATGACCGCACATTTGCAGTTGACTCGGTGGTCTTCTCCGAGGAGTTCCGCCACTCCAAGTTCGTTTCCTATAAAGTCAAAGATGCCATCGTGGACCAGTTCCGCGAGAAGACAGGCAGCCGCCCTAACATCTCCGTAGCCAACCCCGACCTGCGGCTACACATCCACATTGCAGAAGAGCACTGCACGCTTTGTCTTGACTCCTCTGGAGAGTCGCTCCACCGCCGCGGCTATCGCCAAGAGTCCGTCGAGGCACCTCTGAACGAGGTACTGGCTGCCGGTATGATTCTCATGACCGGATGGCAGGGTGACACCGACTTCATTGACCCCATGTGCGGCTCGGGAACGCTGCTCATTGAAGCGGCCCTCATTGCCCGCAATATGGCCCCGGGGCTTTTCCGCAAGGAATATGCCTTCGAGAAATGGCCCGATTTTGATGCCGAACTTTTTGACAGAATATACAACGACGACTCACAAGAGCGAGATTTCCCTTACCACATCTATGGCTACGACATTGATCCGAAAGCCGTAAACACTGCACGCATGAACGCCAAGGCCGCCGGACTGACGGACTGCATCACCGTGGAGCAACAGGACTTCAAAGATTTCACCCAACCCGCCCGGAAGAGTATTCTCGTGACCAATCCACCCTATGGGGAACGTATCTCCACACCCGACCTACTGGGAACATACAAAATGATTGGCGAACGGCTGAAGCACCAGTTCATGAACAATGATGCATGGATACTCTCCTACCGCGAAGAGTGTTTTGAGCAGATAGGCCTGAAGCCCAGTATCAAGATACCCGTCTACAATGGAAGTCTGGAGTGCGAATTCCGCAAGTACCAGATTTTCGATGGCAAGCTGAAGGAGTTCCGCCGCGAGGGAGGTAGCGTGAAGAGCGACGAGGAAAAGCGCCAGATGGCCGAGAAACACCGCTTCAAGAAAAACCGCGACTTTAAGCAGCGAATCACCGAACAGGAGGAAAACGAAGAAGGCGACATCCGTTCCTTTACCTTCCACCGGCATGACACTGAGGCATCAAGGAAACCCGAGAGACGAGAACGCAGGTTTGAACGCGGAGAGCGCAAAACCGAATGGAAAGAGCAGCGCGAGGGTCGAAACCGCGGCGGGCACGAGCATTTCGACCGCAGCGGGAAGGGGCGTCCCATCAGCAAGGGAAGGGACTTCAGCAAAAGCAAGGGTTTCGGAAAGAAAAAAAGATTCGATGATGACGAAGATTAGATTTCTGTTTTTCTCTGCATTACTAATTCTATCACTCCCTATGACAGCCCAAGAAAGACTGGGGACTTTCACGCTGGAGGACTTGAATTTCGGCGGCACAAATTACCATAATCTGCAGCCCAAGAACATGTGGCTTACGTGGTGGGGCGACCAGTTGGTGCAGACAGACGTAGAGTATTGCAGCCTCGTCGATATCAAGACGGGCAAGAA
The DNA here is from genome assembly GCA_946185225.1 of uncultured Prevotellaceae bacterium. Taxonomy (GTDB): domain Bacteria; phylum Bacteroidota; class Bacteroidia; order Bacteroidales; family Bacteroidaceae; genus Prevotella. The sequence goes on along the minus strand of CAMHIM010000048.1, from coordinate 7,944 downwards.
AAAGTTGCTTTTCACCATTGAGGAAATCAACCAATGGGCCAAAAGCGACGAGGAGGCAAACCGCTATGTACGCCATCTCATGAATGCGACCTTCCCCTACCCCGACAAACCCATTGTCGCCCTCGGCATTAAGAAGGCCTTTATTCTTCTGGATTTCAAGAAACATGAAATCGTCTGGCAGGACAGCATCTCTGGCCAGACGGCCAACGACTGGAACCCTGTGTCGAAGGCCACGGCCTACGTCGAGGGCCACCAACTCTTTGTCGTTGACGGCAAAGGGCATAAGCACCAGCTATCGACTGACGGCAGCCGCGATATTGTCTATGGCCAGAGCGTACACCGCAACGAGTTCGGCATCGAGAAAGGTACCTTCTGGAGCCCAGACGGTCAGCGGCTGGCTTTCTACCGCATGGACCAGTCGATGGTGACAGACTATCCGCAAGTGGACATCTTCCCCAGAGAGGCAACGTACGAGCCCGACAAATACCCCATGGCGGGTATGACTTCACACAAAGTGACAGTCGGAGTGTATGACCTGAAGACAGACAAGACCATCTATCTGCAAGCCGGAGACCCTACCGACCGCTATTTCACCAACATAGCATGGAGTCCTGACAGTAAATATATCTTTATGTTCGAGCTGAACCGTGGTCAGAACGATTGCCAGCTGATATGCTACGACGCTACCACAGGACAACGGCAGTACGAACTATGCCGTGAGACCAGCGACAAATACGTAGAGCCTCTGCATCCCATTCTGTTCCTACCTTGGGACAACACGATGTTCATTTTACAGAGTCAGAGGGACGGCTACAACCACCTTTATCTCTATAGCATTAAAGGAGAATGCATCAGACAGATAACCTCTGGACCATGGGTGGTAATGGACGTACTGGGATTCAACCAAAAGCAGAAGAGCATCGTCATCAAGGCCAATAAGGAGCATCCGCTGTGCCATAACCTCTATAGCGTCAGTATGACTGGCACCATCAAGCAGCTGGAGACTACTGACGGCACTCACAACGGCGAGTTGTCTGCATCGGGACAATACCTCATCGACCGTTTCTCCACACCAACGAGACCGCGCGTCATCGACGTAGTTGATATTACAAAGGATACACCACGCCACACCAATCTTCTGGAAGCTGATAACCCGTGGCAGGACTATCAGCAGCCCATCTTCGAGTGTGGCATCATCAAGGCTGCCGACGGGCAGACCGACCTCTACTATCGCATGGTGAAGCCCGCCGACTTCACCCCCGAAAAGAAATACCCCACCGTGGTCTATGTCTACGGCGGTCCGCACGCCAACAATGTCCAGGCCTCCTGGCACTGGGCCAGCCGTTCATGGGAAACTTACATGGCACAGAAGGGCTACATCGTCTTCATACTTGACAACCGCGGCAGCCAGTATCGCGGACGCGACTTCGAGCAGGCCACCTTCCATCAGTTGGGACAGGTGGAGATGCAAGACCAGATGAAAGGCGTCGACTACCTGCGCTCACTGCCTTACGTCGACATGTCGCGCCTCGGCGTCCACGGCTGGTCGTTTGGCGGTTTCATGACCATCTCGCTGATGGTGAACCACCCCGACGTCTTCAAGGTGGGCGTGGCCGGCGGACCTGTCATCGACTGGAAGTGGTACGAGGTGATGTACGGCGAGCGCTATATGGGAACACCAGAAGACAATCCAGAGGGTTACGCCAAGACCAGTCTTCTCAGCAAGGCAAAGAACCTGAAAGGCAAGCTCCAGATTATCACGGGCTACAACGACAACACCGTCGTACCGCAACACAGCCTGTCGTTCCTTGATGCATGCATCAAAGCCGGCACACAGCCCGACTTCTTCGCCTACCCCGGAGAGGAACACAACATGAGGGGACATGCAAGCGTGCATCTACATGAAAGGATAACTGATTATTTCGAAACATATCTAAAATAGAAGATGAGAATATTACTGTTAGGAAGTGGCGGACGTGAGCACGCCCTCGCATGGAAAATAGCTCAGAGCAGCAAGTGTGAGAAACTATACATCGCCCCAGGTAATGCCGGAACATCCCATTGTGGAGAGAACATCGCCATCAAGGCCGATGACTTCGAAGCCATCAAGGCGTTTGTCGTCGAGAAGCAGGTTGACATGGTGGTCGTTGGTCCCGAAGACCCTCTGGTGAAGGGCATCTACGACGACCTTAAACAGGATGCCCGCACGAAGGGCATCCCCGTCATCGGTCCCTCAAAAGCCGGTGCCGTGCTTGAAGGGTCCAAAGACTTCGCCAAAAATTTCATGCAGCGCCACAACATCCCCACCGCCCGATACGAGACATTCGACGGCGAACATTTACCAGAAGGACTAGCCTTCTTAGAGACACTAGAACCGCCCTATGTCCTCAAGGCCGACGGTCTCTGTGCCGGCAAGGGCGTTCTCATCCTCCCCACCCTTGAGGAAGCCAAGAAAGAACTGAAGGAGATGCTCGGCGGCATGTTCGGCAATGCCAGCAGCCGCGTGGTCATCGAGGAGTTCATGAGCGGTATCGAGTGCAGTGTCTTCGTTCTCACTGACGGTCAGCACTACAAGATACTGCCTGAGGCAAAGGACTACAAGCGAATCGGTGAGCACGACACGGGTCTGAACACTGGTGGCATGGGTAGCGTCTCTCCCGTCCCATTTGCTACAAAGGAGTGGATGCAGAAGGTGGAGGACCGCATCATCCGCCCCACCGTTGAAGGCCTAGCCGCTGACGGCATTGACTACAAGGGATTCATCTTCTTCGGACTCATCAACCGCACCAACACCCCCAGCGGTACTCCGGAACCCTACGTCATCGAGTACAACTGCCGCATGGGCGACCCGGAGACTGAAAGCGTCATGCTACGTCTGAAGAGCGACCTCGTAGACCTTTTCGAGGGTGTGGGGAAGGGCGATCTCGACAAACGTGCCATTGCCTTTGACGAGCGTGCCGCCGTCTGCGTCATGCTGGTCAGCGGTGGCTACCCCCAGACATACAAGAAAGGGTATACCATCAACGGCATTGACCAAGTGCAGGGCTCTGTTGTCTTCCATGCCGGCACAACATTGAAGGATGGCCAGGTTGTCACCAATGGCGGACGCGTCATCGCCGTCTCGTCATACGGCAAGGACAAGGCCGAAGCCCTGCAGAAGTCATTCCAGGAGGCACAGAAGATACAATTTACAGACAAGTATTTCCGCCGTGACATCGGCTCCGATCTGTGAAGACACTCATCCAGAACCAGGTGGCCAGCAGCCGCTGGACGCTACCCGCAACATTACTCTGGGCTGCTGTCATATGGCTGTCCGACGGTCTGATAGCGGAAAACTGGTGGATGCAGGCCGCGTGCTACGTTTTGTGCACCTACCTCATGGCAGAACTGAATAACAGTAATGCCTTGATACGCACCTTTACCCGTCTGGTGTCCGTCTCGTTCCTGATGCTTACCTGTATGGCAGGAAACCTCGGGTCACTTAAGGGAATCCTCACGTTGCTGAGCATCATCGCCACCTATACCGCCCTTTTCCGTACCTATCAGGACCAGCAGGCGGCCGGATGGGCTTACTACACTTTCCTGACGCTGGCACTGGGCAGTCTCGCCGACTGTCACCTGCTCCTGCTGGCACCCGTCTGGTGGCTGCTCATGGGACTGGCGCTGAACAGCCTTTCCTGGCGCACCTTCACCGCATCCCTCCTCGGACTGGCAACCCCATACTGGATTCTCTCGGGCTGGCACATCTACCAAGGGACATGGTCATCACTTGCCAACCACCTGAAACCGCTGACCCAGTGGTCCTTAAACACCGGGAGCATTGCCACAGACTGGTTCTCTACAACTGTCGCTGCATTGACTTTCTTGTCAGGCATCATGGGCATCGTACACTACATGCGCACCAACTACCGTGACAAGATACGCATCCGGCAGTATTACTACTGTTTCATCACCCTTACACTCATCGCCGGCACGCTGATTTTCGTGCAACCCCAGTACCACGACCTGCTGCAGAACCTGCTCATCGTCAGCGTAGCTCCGCTCGTTGCCCACTTCTTTGCCCTTACCCACACACGCTGGACCAACGCGGCCTTCATCATCACCACACTCCTCGTCATCGGACTCACTGTCTATCGCGTATGGATATCCTGATTACGTTCCTTACAGGGTACGGCTATGCCGGCATGCTCGTAGCCGCCTTCCTCGCCGGCAGTTTCTTCCCCTTCTCCAGCGAAGCCGTGATGGTGGCACTCATGGCCACTGGACTGGACCCCTGGCAACTGATGATATACGGCACCATAGGCAATGTTCTGGGTTCGGTACTGAACTACTGCATAGGGCGGATGGGAAAGACGGAGTGGTTCGAGAAGTACCTGCACGTCAAGCCACAAGACCTGCAGCGGGCCGAGCGATTCATGGCAGGACGAGGAGCGTGGATGGGCTTCTTTGCTTTCATACCCTTCCTGGGCTCGGCCATCACCATTTTGCTGGGACTCATGCGCGCCAACATCGTCATCTCCTTCATCTCCATCACCTTAGGCAAGTTCGTGCGCTACCTGGTGCTCGTCTACGGAGCGGGCTTCCTCATAGGCTGACGGAAGCAACAAGGACAATCTTTAACTTCTTTAACTACCATTACTTCCTCAACTTCCCGAAAAGTTGTACCTTTGCAGCCAAACTTAACGTTAAGACGAATGAAACAATTCAGACTTGTGGACAACATCATGGGTTGGCTGGCCTTTGCCATTGCCGCCTTTGTCTACTGCTCCACCATCGAACCGACAGCCTCGTTCTGGGACTGTCCTGAGTTTATTACGACAGGCTACAAGATGGAGATCGGTCACCCGCCTGGGGCCCCGTTCTTCATGCTCACCGCCAACCTGTTCTCGCAGCTGGCCAGCGACCCGTCGCAGGTAGCCTACTGGGTGAACACGATGAGCGCCCTCTTCTCGGCAGCATGCATCCTGTTCCTTTTCTGGACCATCACGCACCTGGTTCGGCGGCTGCTCATTGACCGCTGGGAGGAGCTGACGATGCCCAAGCTCATCGCCATAGAGGCGTCGGGCCTGGTGGGCGCACTCATCTACACGTTCAGCGACACCTTCTGGTTCTCAGCCGTCGAGGGCGAGGTCTATGCCTATTCATCGGCCTTCACCGCCGTCGTCTTCTGGCTCATCCTGAAGTGGGAGGACCAGGCCGACGAGCCCCACTCCGACCGCTGGCTGGTGCTCATCATGTACCTCACGGGCCTCTCCATCGGCGTCCACCTGCTGAACCTGCTCTGTCTGCCCGCCATCGTGCTGGTCTACTACTACCGCCGTTTCCAGAACGCCAACCTGAAAGGGTCGCTCGTTGCGCTGGCCGTCTCGGCAGCACTGGTAGCCGCCGTGCTCTACGGCGTAGTGCCAGGCATCGTCACCGTCGGCGGATGGTTCGAGCTGTTCTTCGTCAACACGCTGGGCATGCCGTTCAACACGGGCCTCATCGTCTATCTCGTACTCCTCGTAGCCACCGTCATCTGGGCCATCTGGGAGACACAGCACGCTACGGACAAGAACACGCTGCGCCAGAACCTGGCATTCCTGCTCTCCGTCGCCCTGCTCGGCGTTCCGTTCTACGGCTACGGATGGTCGGCAGTCGTCATCGGCGTCATCGTGCTGGGACTGCTGTGGGCAGCCCTCCAGCACCGCACAGGCAATCCCGCAAAGGCCACCATCACGCCCCGTTTCAAGAACACGGCCCTGCTCTGCATGCTCATGCTCATGATAGGCTACTCCACGTATGCCGTCATCGTCATACGCTCCTCGGCCAACCCGCCCATGGACCAGAACTCGCCCGAGGACATCTTTACCCTTGGCGACTACCTGGGACGCGACCAGTACGGACAGCGGCCCCTGTTCTACGGACAGGCCTACACCTCACAGGTGGCACTGGAGCCCGAGGGCAACATCTGCCGTCCCGTCATGACCAAGGGGAAGCCCGTCTACCAGCGTAAGGAGAAAGCCTCGGCCGACGAGAAAGACTCCTACTTCATCGTACGCACCAAGGACGACTACAAGTATGCACAGAACATGCTGTTCCCACGCATGTACAGCTCCTCACACGCACAGGCCTACGAAACCTGGATGGGAGGCATTGACGGACACGAGAGCACCTACGACCGCTGCGGCGAGATGATAACCGTGAAGACGCCGACCCAGCTGGAGAACCTCAGCTTCTTCCTCTCCTACCAGTGCAACTTCATGTACTGGCGCTACTTCATGTGGAACTTCGCCGGCCGTCAGAACGACATCCAGGGACACGGCGAGCTGGAGCACGGCAACTGGATTACCGGCATACCCTTCATCGACAACGCACGGCTGGGCGACCAGTCGAAACTGCCCGACGAGCTGAAGGAGAACAAGGGGCACAACGTGTTCTACTGTCTGCCTCTGCTGCTCGGCATCATCGGTCTGCTCTGGCAGTCACTCAAGAAAGGCCAGAAGGGCATCCAGCAGTTCTGGGTCGTCTTCTTCCTGTTCTTCATGACAGGCCTGGCCATCGTCATCTACCTGAACCAGACACCCATGCAGCCCCGTGAGCGCGACTACGCCTATGCGGGCTCGTTCTATGCCTTCGCCATCTGGTGTGGCATGGGCGTGGCTGCCATTATTGACTGGATTGAACGCAAGTTCAAGAAGGAGAGCCTCATTCTGACCGGACTAGTCTCACTAATCTGTCTGGCCGTTCCTGTCCAGATGGCCTCGCAGACCTGGGACGACCACGACCGCTCAGGACGCTACACCTGCCGCGACTTCGGACAGAACTACCTCATGTCGCTCCAGCAAGAGACAGTCGTTGACGGAAAGACCGTCCCGTCCTACCCCATCATCTTCACCAACGGCGACAACGACACCTTCCCGCTCTGGTACAACCAGGACACCGAGAACGTCCGCACCGACGCACGCGTCTGTAACCTGTCGTACCTGCAGACCGACTGGTACATCGACCAGATGATACGTCCCGCCTACGACTCCCCGTCGCTGCCCATCACGTGGAACCGACTGGAGTACTGCGCAGGCACCAACGAGTACGTACAGGTAGACCCGCGCCTGAAGAAGGAGATCCTGGAGTACTACCGTGAACATCCTGAGAAGGCACGCGCTGAGTTCGGCGACGAACCCTTCGAGCTGCGTAACGTCCTCGACCACTGGGTGCGCTCCACCAACCCCTCGCTACACGTCATACCCACCGACACCGTCTATGTCACCATCGACAAGGAGGCTGTCCGCCAGAGCGGAATGATGCTGCAGGGCGACTCCATCCCCGACCGCATGGTCATCTCGCTCAAGGGTAAGGGCGCACTCTACAAGGGCGACCTCATGATGCTCGAGATGATAGCCCACGCCAACTGGACACGCCCCATCTACGTGGCACTGACCGTAGGCCAGGAGAACTACATGAACCTGGGCGACAACTTCGTACAGGAAGGTCTCGTCAACCGCATCACGCCTTTCACCACCAACGCACCAGGCATGAAGAACTTCGACACCGAGAAGGTGTACGACAACGTCATGAAGCGCTTCAAGTTCGGCGGCGTCAGCCAGCGAGGCATCTACCTGGACGAGACCATCATGCGCATGTGCTACACCCACCGCCGTCTGCTGGCCCAGCTGGCCCTGAACCTCGTCGAGGAGGAGCAGGACGCCAAGGCTGCACGCGTGCTGGCACTGGCCGAGAAAGAGATTCCGTCATACAACGTTCCCGTCGACTACCAGAGCGGTTCGCTCGACATGGCCCGCGCCTACGCCGCACTTGGCGACAAGGCCAAGGCCACCTCGACGCTGGAGCAGCTATGGAAGAAATCCACCCAGTACCTGCAGTACTACTGCTCACTGGAAGGCTACCGCTTCACGGGGGCACAGCGCGACTGCATGATAAACCTGTACATCATGCAGCAATGTG
>CAMHIM010000047.1 GCA_946185225.1 uncultured Prevotellaceae bacterium | reverse complement strand
CCGACGACAAGGCTGAGAAGATTGGTACCGTTGGTGACGCTATCGCTTACATCGAAGAGAACGCAAAATAAAGTAAAAAAGTTATAGTGAAAAGTGAAGAATTTGCTGCCGTCATTACATTCACTTTGTGAACGGTAGCAAATTTTTCACTTTTCGCTTTTCACTATTTCCTTAAACAACATGGAATTAAAAAGAGTAGTTGTAACAGGTCTCGGCGCCGTTACGCCGGTCGGCAACACTCCGGATGAAATGTGGCAGAATCTGCTTAACGGAGTAAGTGGTGCAGCACCTATTACACATTTCGATACCACCAATTTCAAGACTAAGTTCGCCTGTGAGGTGAAAAACCTTAACATCAACGACTACCTTGACCGTAAGGAAGCCCGCAAGATGGACCGCTACACACAGCTGGCCCTCATTGCCGCCAAGCAAGCCGTTGAGGACAGCCAGATGAATCTGGACAGTGAGGACAAAAACCGCATCGGCGTCGTGTTTGGCGTAGGCATCGGCGGCATCAAGACCTTCGAGGAAGAAGTCATGTACTATGGTACACACGAGGCTGACGGACCAAAGTTCAATCCTTTCTTCATTCCGAAGATGATTGCCGACATTGCTGCCGGACAGATTTCCATCATGTACGGCTTCCATGGTCCCAACTATATCACTTCCAGTGCCTGTGCCTCTTCGTCCAACGCCCTTGCCGACGCCTTCAATCTGATTCGTCTGGGCAAGGCCAATGCCATTGTTGCCGGAGGTGCCGAGGCAGCCATCTGCGCCAGCGGCGTGGGCGGTTTCAACGCCATGCACGCTCTCTCCACCCGTAATGACGAACCTGAGAAGGCTAGCCGTCCTTTCAGCGCATCACGTGACGGATTCATCATGGCCGAAGGTGCTGGCTGTCTCATCCTTGAGGAGCTGGAGCACGCCAAGGCCCGTGGAGCCAAAATCTATGCCGAGATGGCAGGTGCCGGCATGAGTGCCGACGCTCACCACATCACTGCCTCGCACCCTGAGGGACTCGGAGCCAAGCTCGTCATGCAGAACGCACTGGAAGATGCCGGCATGAATCCTGATGATATCGACTACATTAACGTACACGGCACGTCAACACATGTTGGTGACATCTCCGAGGCCAAGGCCATCAAGGAAGTCTTCGGTGACGCTGCCTTCAAGCTGAACATCTCCAGCACCAAGTCTATGACGGGTCACCTCCTTGGTGCCGCTGGTGCCGTTGAGGCTATGGCCACCGTGCTTGCCGTGAAGAACGACATCATCCCGCCCACCATCAACCATGAGGACGGCGATGAGGATCCGGAGATTGACTACAACCTCAACTTCACCTTCAACAAGGCGCAGAAGCGTATTGTCCGTGCCGGCCTGTCAAATACCTTCGGCTTCGGTGGACACAACGCTTGTGTTGTCTTCAAGAAGTATGCTGAGTAAGGCAGTATGAACTATATAGACATCATTGACCGATTAAGGCTCCCTTTCCGCAAGGAGAAGGAGCTTTTTTCTTCTCTGTATGCCATCATGGGATTCTATCCTCATGATATACACTACTACAAGCAGGCCCTGATGCACAAGAGCGTGAGTCGCCGTAACGAGAAAGGCCGTCCGGTGAACAACGAGCGGCTGGAGTTCCTGGGCGATGCCATTCTTGATGCCGTTGTCGGCCACATTGTCTACGATCACTTCGAGGGAAAACGGGAAGGCTTTCTCACCAACACCCGTTCCAAGCTTGTCAGTAGGGAAACGCTCGGCAAGCTGGCCAACGAGATGGGGCTCACCCGACTTATTGTGTCAGCCGGACAGAGCCAGTCGCACAACAGCTATATGGCCGGCAACGCCTTCGAGGCCCTTGTCGGTGCCATCTATCTTGACCAGGGTTACGACGCTTGTATGCGTTTCATGCAGAAGCGCATTCTCAAGCAGCTGATTAACATTGACAAGGTTGCCTACAAGGAGGTCAACTTCAAGTCAAAGCTCATTGAGTGGACTCAGAAGAACCGGGTCCGCATGGAGTTCCGTATGCTGAAACAGGACAAGGAGAAGGAGACGGGTTCTCCTACGTTCTGCTTTCAGGTAGTAATAGAGGGTGTTGAAGGTGAGTGCGGCGAGGGCTTTTCCAAGAAGGAGGCCCAGCAGTTGGCTGCGAAGAACACGCTGAAGCGTTTGCGCCGGGAGCCTCAGTACATTGATGCCGTCTTCGCCGCCAAGACCAACCGTACGAAGATGGAGGAGGAGCCTTCCATGGCTGTACCTGATACCGAGCAGCACCCCGACGACTTTATCATCAAGGCGAGCTCAAGTAATCCGGAAAGTCCGGAAAGTCCGGAAAGTCCGGATATTCCGGAATATCCGGAAAATCACCCAACTTCTGACGAGTTCGACCTGAGCGACATTACCGCCGTGGCAAAGGAGAAGACCCGGGAGGAAATCATTGCCGAGGCTGAGGCTGCTGCCTATACTGATGATTAAGCTCAACAAAAAGCGAGAGAACAGTATCCAGTAAAAAACAGAAAAATGACGAAGAGATGAAATATTATGTTATCCTGTTTATGTTCCTCGTGACAGCGTGGCCGCTTTCAGGTCAAGCAGAGGATCATGTGTTCAATGCCAACACCGCAGAAGGTGTTTCTGTGATGTATAAGGTTATCAGTGAGACCGACAAGACAGTCCAAGTGGGCAACGGCGAAGCCATGACCGCCGCCATCAGCCAGACAACCAGCGGCAAGATTACCATTCCCGAGACCGCGGGCGGCTATCAGGTGGTAGCCATTGGTCCCAACGCTTTCTTCAACTGCTCGGAACTGACGGAGGTCGTACTCCCCAGTACCCTGCGCACCATCGGGGTGACAGCCTTCCAGAGCTGTACTTCCTTGAAGAAGATAGACATCCCTGCCAGCGTGACGGAGATAGGAGCAGCAGCCTTCGTCTATTGCAGCAAGCTACAGCGCATCACCATACCGGAAGGTGTCACCAAGATATGGAACAATACCTTCTCCTATTGTCTGTCGCTGGAGAGTCTGACGCTTCCCTCCACCATTACCGAGATTGACCAGGAAGCCCTTGTCGGCTGCAGCCGACTGGGAGGTCTGTTCCTGAAGAGCAGCATACCTGCCGCCCTTCATGAGAAGGCTGTCTCCGACTATATGTACCCGACGACGACCGTCTATGTGCCCAGTGGCAGCGAGTCGACCTATGCCGCTGCCGACGGGTGGAAGAACTTCTCTCAAATCAGGAAACCCATGTCCTCGGGCGATGTTTTCACCTGGACCGACCGTATAGGAGTCACTTTCACTTTCAAGGTCCTGTCGGCCGATGGCCAGACCATACAACTCGGCTCTGGCAGCGGTGCGGCCATCAGTACCTCGCACAGCGGCAACCTCAACATGCCTACCAATGCCTGCGGCTACGAGGTGACGGCCATTGCCGCCAACGCCTTCCAGGGCTGTACGGGCATCACAGCAGTGACGGCCAACTACTATACCCCGATGTCTTTCTCTTCGTCGGCCTTCCCCTCGTCGGTCTATTCCAACGGCTACCTGTATATTGACGAGTCGCTGCGTTCCCTGTATGCCTCCACCGGCGGCTGGAGTTCGTTCACCAAGGTCAATCCCGCCCAGTATTCCAATACAGAGACTTTCACGGCCAAGACCGTCGAGGGCATTGACATGAAGTTCACCGTCACCGACAACAATAAGAAGACGGTCCGTGTGGCCTGGGGTGGCTATAACCCCGAGGACGAGGTGTCCATTGACAAGGAGACCAGCGGTCCCGTTACCATTCCCGACTACATCAACGGCTACAAGGTGACGGCCATCGGCAACTATGCCTTCATGTACTGCAAGAAGATAACGTCCGTCCGTATTCCTGACGCTGTGGAAGAAATCGGCAAGAGTGCTTTCTACTACTGCACCTCGCTTGCCTCGTTCAACATTCCCAAGTCGCTGAAGACACTGGGTGAGGGTGCCTTCGGCGACTGCTTCGAGCTGTCGGGCGACGTCATCATCCCCAGCGGTATGACCACCTTGGAGAAAGAGGTGTTCCTGGGATGCCGTAAGTTAGGTTCGGTGACACTGCCCAATACTGTAAAGACCATAGCCAAATATGCCTTCCGTGACAATCGTGGACTGGTAGAGATGAAGTTGCCTTCCTCCGTCACTACGCTGGGCGAGGGTGCCTTCAGTCATTGTCCGTCTCTGCAACGCGTCGTTATCCCTGCCAACATGACCAATCTGGGCGATGGCGTCTTTGCCGAGTGTGAGGCACTTACCGAGCTCTCCGTAGCCAGCGGCAACCCCGTCTACGACTCCCGCGGCAATTCCAATGCCATTATCCGTTCGAGTGACCATACCTTGATTCAGGGTACGGTAGGCACCAGAATTCCTTCCTCCGTCAAGGCCATCGGTCCCAAGGCCTTCCAGGGCCTGACCGCTCTCAAGGAAATTAGCATCCCCTCGGGGGTGACCTCCATCGGTGAGTATGCCTATGATGGCTGTACCGGTGTGACGGGAACGGTTGTCATTCCCGCCAGCGTTACGACGGTCGGTAACAATGCGTTCAGGAGAATAAAACCCGCCCGTGTGGTGGTTGAGGGCAACGTCCAGACCTACGACTTCGGCTTTGAGCCGGCACCAGAGGTAGTCTTGTATGTCACGACTCCGCCCGACTACTACCTTGGCGGCTCGTATCCCAGCACACTGTATGTTCCCAAGGGAAGCCTCTCAGCCTATCAGAACCACGATATATGGAGGTGGTTTGATAGTATTAAGGAAATCTATCCGCTGTCTACTACGAGCTTCACGGTCAACAGCACCGAGGGTGTCTCCGTAACATACAACATTACCGACCATGGCCGCTTCCAGCTGCAGGTGGGTAACGGCACTGCTGCCGCTATTGCCACCGGTACGTCCGGTGCGCTGACCATCCCTGCCGGTGACGGCACCTACACGGCGACGACCATTGCCGCAGGTGCCTTCAAGAACTGCAGCAAGCTCACCGAAGTCACTATTCCTGCTACCGTCAGCAGCATCCAGAGCGGAGCCTTCGCCGGCAGCACCGCACTGACAAAGGTGGTGGTGCAGGCCGACAAGGTCTATGACATTGCCGACGATGCCTTCCCTGCCAGTGTCTACGAGAATGCCGTGCTGTCAGTGCCTTACCAGTTAGGCGAGGACTTTGCCGCGGCTTCCGGCTGGAAGAAGTTCAAGCACACTGACTCGGCCATACCTGAGGACGTCACAAAGTTTGTCGCCAACACCAAGGAGGGCATTGCCGTCACCTATAAGATTCTCGACCGCACGGCCCGTACCCTTCAGGTGGGCGACGGCAGCAACAAGGCCATTGACAAGAACACTACCGGTACCGTCACCATTCCCGAGAAGATTGCCGGCTTTACCGTGGTGGCACTGGGACAGTCTGCTTTCGACTTCTGTGAACATCTCACTGCCATTCACCTGCCCGCTACCATTGAGTCACTGGGCAAATGGGCACTGTCTTATTGCTCGGCACTGACCGAACTGGAATTTCTGTCAGAAACGGCACCGACACTGGGTAGTTCAAGTGTTTTCAATAGTCTCCCTGCTGTTACCGTTACCGTTCCCCATCAGGGAATCGATGGCTACAAGGCCATTCTTCCCAGTAAGGTAAGTCTGAGGGCAAAGATAACGCTGGACCATAAGGTCAACGTCTTCTGTACCTCAGCGACACTGGCAGTCCCCGAGGGAGTAAAAGCCTACATGGCCCGCCGCTATGATGCCGGCAAGCAAGAGGTCTTGTGCTCCCGGGTCAATGTCATCAAGGGTGGTGTGGGCGTGCTGCTGGTCACCGATACCCCCGGCGACTATTTTACCACGTCAAGTTCAAGCAATGTCGCCGGCGAGAATCTGCTGAAGGGTGTCCTCACTAAGACAACGGTTGCTGCTACCGACGGAACACTGAGCAATCTGTTGTTTAACGGCACGAACGAGTCGGCTCCCTGCTTCGACAAGAAAGCGGGCGAAGTCGCTGCCTATACGGCCTACCTGCAGGTGCCCACGGCCGACCTCTCCAGTGCCACCAGCGTTCGCGTGGTGTGTACCGAGGAAGACCTGAGCGACTCCTTTGTCGCCCAGACTGTCGAGGGTGTTGACATGAGCTTCACGATTACCAGTAAGTCTGAGAAGACGGTCTGCGTCTCTGCCGGTGACCCGGAAGCTGCCGACGGCTCTGCCGTCTACAGAACTACGGCTGGAGTGCTGACCATCCCGGAGACGATTAACGGGTACCGTGTGACGGCCATTGCCGACAACGCCTTCTATGGCTGCAGCCAGCTGACCGAAGTGGTCATCCCTGCCAGTGTGGAGACAGTAGGCAAGGGAGCATTCTATGAGTGTAACAAGATGAAATGGATGGTCCTCATGGGCTGCCCCGTGCTGGAGGATGCCTTCAAGAACTGCTATCCTGACTTTCTCATCTACTCTTCGACGCCGCCTGAGTGCAAGAGCATCTTTGTCGGTGGTACAAGAATTTATGTGCCGAAGGGAAGTTCTTCTGCTTATCAGACAGCCAATAACTGGAAATACTGTATCCAGTTCAACGAAGTCTATCCCATGTCCACCAATTCGTTCATGGCAGACAGCGACGAGGGCGTCAGCGTCACCTATGACATCACTGACCACCTACACCTTAAGGTCCGGGTGGGCGACGGCACAGCTGCCGCCATCGCCACCAATACGTCGGGTAAGCTGACCATACCTGCCAAGGCAGAGGCTTACGACGTCACTGCCATCGCTGCAGGTGCTTTCACGGGCTGCAGCAAACTCACCGAAGTCACCATCCCCGCCGGTGTCAACAACATCCAGAGCGGAGCCTTCGGAGGATGCACCGCACTGACAAGCGTGGTGCAGCAGGCTACCCGTGTCTACGGTATTTCCGACGACGTCTTCCCTGCCAGCGTCTATGAGAGTGCCGTGGCTACCGTGCCCTATGCCGTTTACGAGAGCTACAGAACCAGTGCTGGCTGGAAGAATTTCAAGCACTTCGACACGCAGTTGCCAGAAGCCGACGACAAGCAGTTTGTGGCCTTTACCGAGGAGAGAGCCATCGTCACCTATACCTATCTCGACAAGAATGCCAAGACGGTCCAGGTGGGCGACGGGTCCAACAGGGCTGTTGACAGGTATACCAGCGGCAGCGTCACCATTCCCGAGTCCATCAACGGCTACACCGTGGTGGCACTGGCTGAGGATGCCTTCGAATTCTGTTCGGGAATCACCGACATTCACCTGCCCTCCACCATTACGTCGCTCAATACCTGGTCGCTGTACGTTACAGGAACTTTAAGAATATACTTCCAGTCTCCCACACCTCCTACACTCATTGGCGATAACATCTTCAGCACAACCAATAAGAATGTCACAGCCATTGTGCCCCAGCAGTCACTGGATGCCTATAAGGCAGCCCTCCCCTCGAACATCACCGTCATCTCCGACGTGGAGGCTACCGGTGTGCGTGCCGTCGAAGCCAGCCGTCGTCCTGCCGTCTACTATGACCTGAACGGACGCCGTACAGCACGCCCCGCCCGCGGCATCAACATCATCCGTGATGCTGACGGAAGGACACGAAAGGTTGTGGGCAGGTAAAGTCTGCCCGCCAGACCTCTGTTTTGAAAGGTGCCGTCTTTCACCCCGAAAGTCGGCACCTTTCGGGTCGAAAGTGCCGGGCTTTCGGGTCGAAAGATGCCATGTTTCCGCGTGAAGGTTTGAAGCATTTTGAATTTGAAAAAAAAAAACTAAACATTTTTTTGTTTGTTTATTATTTATTTGCTTATCTTTGCAGAACCTAAAACCTTCAAAAACGAATTACATTATGGTAAAACTAAAGCATTTTGTTTTGTTGCTGACGCTTTCCGCATGCGTACCCTCCATGGTTTGGGCGCAGCAGGGAAAGTCGCAAGCCAAGGCAGAGCGAACTGACGGACGCGTCGTATGCCAGGTGCTCGACGAGAACAACAGCCCGCTGCCAGGAGCAACCCTCCGCACCAAAAGTGGGGGGGGTACAATCAGCAATGAGAACGGTAACGCGTGGCTCAAACTGACGGACGAGGACAAGTACGTCACCGTCTCCTACCTCGGTTACGAGACTCAGGAAGTACCCGTCCTGCTCTTACGCCGCAGCGGTACCATCATTCTCAAGCCAAGCATTGACAAGCAACTCTCCGAGGTCGTCGTCAACGGTGTCTACACCCGTAAGGCCGAGAGCTACACCGGCTCCGCCGTCACCGTCACCGCCAAGGACCTCACCCGCGTGGGCAACAGCAACCTGCTCCAGAGCCTGAAGAACCTGGACCCCACGGTGTACATTCCCGACAACATGTCGCTCGGCTCCGACCCCAATGCCACCCCCACCATTTCCATGCGTGGCACCAGCAGCTTCCCCGCCGAGACCTCGTCGCTGAAGAGTAACTACCAGCACGACCCCAACCAGCCTTTGTTCATCCTTGACGGCTTCGAGACCACCGTCCAGCACGTCGTAGACCTCGACATGAACCGCGTCGAGAGCGTCACCATCCTCAAGGACGCCTCGGCCAAGGCCCTTTACGGCTCCAAGGCTGCCAACGGCGTCATTGTCATCGAGACCAAGCGGCTTGCCGGCACCGAGACTCGTGTCACCTACAACGGAAACCTGAGCCTCGAAATGCCCGACCTCACCAGCTACGACCTCACCAACGCCCGCGAAAAACTCCAGGCAGAGGTCAACGAAGGACTCTATACTGCCGGAAGCCTCTACAACAACGACGAGGTGAGCACCCAGCTCGAACTCCAGCAACTCTACAACAGCCGTTACCAGCGCGTGCTCGGAGGACTCTCCACCGACTGGCTGGCCAAGCCCGTACGTACCGGCGTGGGCCACAAGCACAACGTCAACGTCGAGCTGGGCGACGCCCGCTCCCTGCGCGCCGTGCTCAACCTCACCTATAATAATATACAAGGTGTGATGAAAGGCTCCAAGCGCCAGAACATCTCCGGCGACGTCAGCGTCAGCTACCGCCGCCAGAACCTGCTGTTCAAGAACATACTCAGCGTCACCTCCAACAGCAGCACCGACTCCCCTTGGGGCTCCTTCTCCGACTATGCCAAGATGAATCCCTACTGGCAGGCCGAGGACGCACAGGGCAACGTGCTCAGATGGGCCGAGAAGCAATCGCAGAACGCCGAACTGGGACTGGCAGGAACCGTGGCCAACCCCATGTACGACGCCGTCATCGGCACCAGCCTGAAGAGCACCTACTCGGAGTTCGTCAACAACTTCTACACCGAGTGGACCATCACTCCCGACTGGAAGGCCGTCATCCGTCTCGGTGCCCAGCACAAGCGCAACGACTCCGACGACTACTATCCTGCCACCCACTCCCGCTTCGCCAACTACACCACCGAGGCACTGAAGACCCGCCGAGGACTCTACATCATGGAGAGCGGCAAGCAGACCCAGCTCAGTGGCGACCTGAACGTCAACTACAACCACGCCTTCGGCAAGCATAACGTCTTCGGCAACGCCGGATGGTTTGTCTCCGAGACAAAGTACCAGGCCTACCAGAACAGTGCCGAAGGCTTTGCCAACGCAACGGCTGCCGACGCCACCTTCGCCAGCCAGTACCTGGCCAACAGCACGCCCACGGGCTACGCTACGACCAACCGCGAGATGAGCTTCCTGCTCGCCGCCGCCTACGACTACGACAATCGCTACCTGGCCGACGCCACCCTGCGCGAGAGTGCATCCTCACTCTACGGAGCTGACAAGCGCTGGGCTACCAGCTGGTCGCTCGGACTGGGCTGGAACGTCCATAACGAGGCCTTCATGAAAGGCTTCACCTGGCTGCAGCAACTGAAGATACGCGGGTCGCTCGGTCTCACCGGCAACCAGAACTTCAACACCAATGCCGCCATCGCCACCTACCGCTACTACGCAGGCACCGTCTATGAGGGACAGCTCGGAGCCTACCTCTACAACATGCCTAACAGCAAGCTCATGTGGGAGCAGAAGAAAGACTACAACGTAGGCTTCGACCTGAAGGCCTTCGGTCTCTCGCTGGCCTTCGACTGGTACAGTGCCGACACCGAGAACATGCTGACCAGCGTCACCATTCCCACCTCAACAGGTTTCAGTTCCGTCATGGACAACCTGGGACTCGTACGCAACAGCGGTATTGAGCTCAAGGCCAGCTACACGCTGCCCGTCATGCCCGCCAGCGACGGCTTCGTCACCGTCTACGGCTCGTTCACCACGACCAAGAACAAGATTATACATCTCTCCGAGAGCATGCGTGAGTACAACAACCGCATGCTGGCATTGGCCGAGCAGACCGGCACCACCACACCCGTGCTCATGTATCAGGACGGACTGTCGATGAACACCATCTGGGCCGTTCCCTCTGCCGGCATCGACCCCCAGACAGGTCGTGAGATATACATCAAGAAGGACGGCACACGTACCTACACCTACGACTCCAGCGACATGATAGCCGCCGGCGACGCCACGCCGAAGTACCGCGGCACGGCCGGTGTCAGTGCCGAGTATCACGGTATAGGCCTCTCGGCCACGCTGACCTACTTGGCTGGCGGACAGATGTACAACTACACCCTCGTCGACCGAGTGGAGAACGTCGACATCAACTACAACGTCGATCGGCGCGTGCTGGACGGACGCTGGCAGCAGACGGGACAGGTTTCCCAGTACAAGCGCTACCAGGCCGAAGAACCCACCCGTGCCACAACACGTTTCGTGCAGGACCGCAACGAACTCTCGCTGTCGCAAATCAGTGCCTACTACGAGTTCCCCAAGTCCATCTACTCGAAGCTCTACATGCAGCGGCTCCGCTTTGCTGCCTACCTGAACGACGTGGCTACCTTCTCTTCTATCAAGGTGGAGCGCGGTACCAGCTACCCGTTCGCACGTACACTGTCTTTCTCACTTACCGCAACATTCTAAACAAAGGAGGACACATCTATGAAAATCAAAGCAACAATACTATTCGCCGCTGCAGCACTCACGTTCACCGCGTGTAACGACTGGTTTGACGTGACGTCCAGCAACGAGGTGCGCGAGGCCGACCACTACAGCACCGATGCCGGTTTCCAGCAGGTGCTCACCGGCTGCTACATCGCCATGGCCGAGGACGCCCTCTACGGCAAGAATCTTTCTTGGTACGTGCCTGTGCTCGCTGCCAACGAGACCACTTCCTTCGGCAACTATGCCAGCACCTCCACCGAGTACGCGTTCCAGAGCCATAACTACGCCAACCAGTATGCACGTCCCGTCTGCGAGAACATCTGGGCCAAGGCCTACAGCGTCATTGCCAACGCCAACGCGGCACTGGCCAAGATTGACGGCAAGCAGCAAGAGATGAACACCATCAACTACCACATCGTTAAGGGTGAGCTGTTGGCTGTCCGTGCTCTCATGCACTTCCAGCTGCTGAGGCTCTTCGGCTATGGTGACTGGGCTTCCCGCAAGGCTGAGCTTGACGCTAAGGCCACTGTGCCCTACGTCACTACCGTCACCAAGGAACTCACCGAGCAGCCCACGGGTGCGCAGTTCGTCAAGCTCCTCGTTGCCGACCTGACGGCGGCTGCCGACCTGCTGAAGGACTATGACCCTGTCTGTGGCGTGCATGAGCAGAGCTACTACGACGAAGTCAACGATGCCGGTTACTACAACAACCGCAACTCACGACTGAACTACTATGCTGTCAAGGCACTGCTGGCACAGGTTTACCTCTGGGAAGGCAGTTCCGCCAGCATCGACCTGGCCCGACAGGCCGCTGAGGAAGTCATTGCTGCCAACGAAGACGCAAATATCATCGCCTTCGACGGTCAGAACACCTACACCATGTACATGCTGGACGCTCAGACGCTCAACAGCTCCAACGCCATCATGGCTCCCGAAATGCTCTTCGGTCTGAAGACGCAGAGCCTCGACGTCTCCCTTTCCGGATATGTCAAGGCTAACTACGCAGATTTCGACTATGGTGTTTTCCGACTCACCAGCGAGGACGCCGCTACACTCTTCGACGACCCGGAGACTGCCGATGTTGACGAGACCGGACTGGACATTCGTTTCAGCAACATGCTGACCCAGAACCTGGCTGCATCGTCCACCAGCGGATATGCCCTCACCAAGTTCAGCCAGGAGTCGCTCAACACCTATAACAAGAACAAGGTGCCCGTCATTCGTCTGCCCGAAGTCTACCTCATCGCTGCCGAGTGCTACGCACGTGCCAGCCAGCCCAACCTGGAGAAGGCTGCCGAGCTGCTCACCGCCGTCCGTCAGAACCGCGGACTCTACACTCCCGTCAGCAGTACGCTGACAGCAGACGAGTTCCTGGCTAAACTACAGGACGAGTATCGCCGCGAGTTCATCGGCGAGGGCGAGGTGTTCTACTTCTATAAGCGTACCGGTGCTGCCACCATGCCGCGCCACGACGAACTGACCGACGATGACTTCCTGCTGCCCTATCCTGAGTTCGAGGTACAGGCCGGACGAGTTCAGTAACATTCTTCATCCAACAAAAACACGAAGAGACATGAAATACAAGAAATCATTATACCTGCTGGCTGCCGCCCTGCTCGTCACGGGCTGCAGTGAGCAAGAGGTGCCCGTTTACGGCGAGGACGCCATTGTCAACGACATCTATGGCGAGGGCCAGTCGCTGGCATCGGTACGCTTCCTGGCCGTCAGTCTGAACTATGACGAGTTAGAACTGGGAGGGAGCAATTACGACAGTGCCTCGAAGACTTATCTCGACACCTGGTCGTTCTCCCTTGACCCTATGGCCGAGGACTACGTCTTGGAAGTGCCGTTGGCACTCATGGGAACGGTTGTTGACAAGGACCGCCAAGTGGCCTACACCATCGACAACACTATGGAGATTATGGACGAGGAAGGCAATCCCGTCACCGTCGAAACAGCTCCGGAAGGCTCCTACGAGGTGCTGGAGGCTGTCATTCCTGCCAACGAGAAGTATGGATACATCCGTATCAAGCTCAACAATGTTGCCGAACTGACTGAGGATACCTACGAGATGAGCATCAAGATAGACAACTCGCAGGACCTGCTCAAAGGCCCCAAAGAGTATATCACGGCCCACATCTCATGGGACAACAAGATTCAGGCTCCGCCCTCGAACAACTACCGCCGGACCTATAACATGCTCATCAAGGGACTTGCCAACTTCATTGCTACCCAGGCAACGGTCTACAGCCCCAATGCCTTGAAGGCTATTGTGTCGGCACTCGGATGGAACGACTGGGACGACTATGAGGCCCACAAGAACAAGGAAGGCATGGCAGCGTCCTATTATATCTATAGGTACCTGCCCCACTACGCTATTCTCTACCAACTCAACACGTACAAGTACTATGCAGCCAAACTGGATGCCTGGCTGAAAGCCTACGAAGAAGAGCACGGCGAGCCGCTGCTCCACGATGCCGGCAGTCTGAAGGGTCAGCCCGTTGAGGCACGCCAGTACTAACATGGAATTCAAAACAAGAGCATTATGATGAATATCAAGCAATTTCTATATGGCGCGACGGCCGTCCTGGCTGTCAGCTGCTTCTCGGCTTGCTACAGTGACGACAGTACGCTGGAGACTGAAGCAACGAAAGTCGAGCAGGTAACCATCACCGACGAGGGCGAAAACATCATCTATACCGGCTTCCTCGAGCAGCTGGTGGTGAGCCCCTCCGTCAGTAGGGGAACCAATACCAGTCCCGCCGGGCTCACCTACAAGTGGGAAATCACGGAGACTCCCAGTACCACTCAGCGCCAGGCTGCCAACTGGATTGAACTGGGCACCGAGCCTGAGCTGCGGACGGAGATGACTATGCCTGTCAATACAGCCCCCTATACGCTGAGGCTCACCGTCACCGACACCGAGAACGGTGGACTGCAGAACTTCTACACGTGGCTGGTCTACGTCAACAGTGCCTTCCTGGACGGCATCGTCGTGGCTGACACCCGTGACGGAGCAACCTCCGACCTGTCGCTCATCATGAACGACAAGGTGACGCTCAACTTCTCAGGGAACGACCGTGTCCTTATGCAGATTCTGGAGAACGCTTCAGAGAAAATTAACGGACTGGTCACCCAACTCACCTATAACATTCTGGGAACTTTCTGGGGAAGCCACACCAACCAGTTGTGGACGGTCACTGACGACGGCGAACTGAAACTCTTCGACACGCAGGAGTTTACGGTTACGCTCGAGAATGCCCAGGAGGCCATCATTCCTCTCCAGGCCGGACAGGAGAAGGTGGAAAAACTCTTCATGAGCGACCAGTTCTTCTTTGCCAAGACCAGTACGTCGCTTTACCAGATAAACCCGCAGAACTTCCATCTCTTCGGAGCAGCCGATGCAGTAGGTAGCACGTACGACATTGACAACAACGTCGTGGCAACCATCCACACGTTCAACACGTCTTATCAGACGGCAGTCTGGTACGATGCCTCCAAGTCGTCCTTTGTCTACGTGAACCCCAGCATTATGGGCATGACCTATGGCACCGACTGGACGGCCAACGAGTCGTTCTACCCGGCCAATGTGCCTGGTTGCACGGCAGTGGCTGCCGAGATGACCGTCGACGGCAAGACACCAGCCATGCTTCTGAAAGACAAGTCCACCGGCGAATATGCCATCTACACCCTGGTACGATATGTGGCGGAACAAGGCGTTTGGAACGACGACTGGACGGTCTACACGCCGACGTCGCCTGAGGTTCCGTGCGGAGCAGGTAATAAGTACGTCATCCCCGCTGCCGGCAAGCAGCTGCTCGACCAGGCCGTTTCTACCTTCTTCGCCATCAACCAGTCGCTGCTCTATGTCGCTACCCCTGACGGCATCTATGTCATCAACTTCGCCGGACAGACGGTGAGCGTGGGCAGTAGTCCTGTCTATACACCTGACAGCGGCGAGACCATTTCGAAGGCTGGAATGTTCACCCAGGGCGTCTACAACGTCAGTTCCACCGAGCTGGGCGAGGGTGGCAACTACACCGAGGCACCCTGGCACGCCAAGGCCGTCATCGTAGCCACTCAGAGCGGTGAGTACGAGGGCAAGGTCTCACTGGTTCCCATGACGCAGATAGGTACCGGCAATCTTGACAAGTCGCAGGCAAAGACCTATAGCGGCTTCGGCAAGATTCTCGACTTCTGCTCTCTTGGCATGTAATAATCCCTTCATCCAAGCCCGTACCTCGC
>CAMHIM010000046.1 GCA_946185225.1 uncultured Prevotellaceae bacterium | reverse complement strand
CTGGAGACTGGTGTTGAGGTTCGCGTTCCCCTGTTCATCAACGAGGGCGACCTCATCCAGGTTGACACCCGCGACGGCTCTTATCTGGCTCGTGCCAAGGAGTAATGAAGTATTCGTTCATCGTTCCCGTCTTCAACCGCCCCGACGAGGTGGAGGAGCTACTGGAGAGCCTGTCCAAGCAGACGCTCCGCGACTTTGAGGTAGTCATCATAGAGGACGGGTCCACCATACCATGCAAGGATGTTTGCGACAAATACGCAGACATCCTTGTTTTGCGTTATTACCTCAAGGAGAACAGCGGACCTGGTCCAAGCCGTAACTACGGTGTTGAGCGTGCCCAAGGCGAGTACGTCATCATCATAGACTCCGACGCGGTGGCTCCTGCCGGATTCCTGCAGGCCATCGACGACGAACTGCGCCGACAGCCCTCTGACGTATGGGGCGGTCCCGACGCCGCCCATGAGTCGTTCACCGACATCCAGAAAGCCATCTCGTATGCCATGACCTCGTTCTTCACTACCGGCGGCATCCGCGGTGGCAAAAAGCAGCTGGACAAGAAGTTCTACCCTCGTTCGTTCAACCTCGGCGTGCGCCGTGAAGTCTACCTTGCCTTGGGCGGTTTCACCACGAAGCGCTACTCCAAGATGTCGCTTTATGGTGAGGATATTGACTTCTCGCTGCGTGTCTACCGGGCAGGCTATAGCTGCAGACTGTTCCCGGAGGCATGGGTGTGGCACAAGCGTCGCACGGACTTCCACCGTTTCTGGCGACAGGTGTACAACAGCGGCTATGCCCGTATCAACCTCTGGCGCACCTATCCAGAAGCCTTGAAGGCTGTCCATGCCCTGCCCGCTGTGTTTACCCTCGGTGTAGCCGGCCTGTTGATGCTCCTGCTGCTCGGTCTCGGGCTCTATGCCGAAGGCGAATGGCTGGATGCCCAGGGGCTGCGTCCCACCGACAACATGCACCAAGGCGTCGGCATGGTGTTCTGCATACTGGCACTTCTGCCGCTCATCATCTACACGTTACTGATTTTCATTGATGCCTCCGTACGCAACAAGAGCGTAAAGGTCGGTTTGCTGGCCATCCCTGCTGTATACACCCAGCTCATCGGCTATGGCGTAGGATTCCTGGAAAGCTGGTGGACGAACTGCATCGTCAGAAGATGGAGAAGCTGAACATCAACCAGTGGGCTGAGGAGGACCGCCCCCGCGAGAAGCTCATGCAGCAAGGGGCATCGACCCTGAGCGATGCCGAGTTGCTGGCCATCCTTGTCGGTTCCGGCTCTACCAAGGAAGACGCCGTGACCCTGATGAGGCGCATCCTGAACGACTGCCGGGGCAACCTGAACACACTGGGCAAGATGACCCTACGTGATCTGTGCCAGTATAACGGCATCGGCCCAGCCAAAGCCATTACCATCCTTGCCGCCTGCGAACTGGGCAAGCGGCGCCAGCAGGAGAAGCCCGAGGAGCGTCCCGACCTGGGTACGGCTACACGCATCTACAACTACATGCACCCCATACTGCAGGACTTAGACGTCGAGGAGTTCTGGGTAGTGCTCATGAACCAGCACTACCGGCTCATCCGCAAGGTGCGCATCTCCCATGGCGGCATCACCGAGACGGCCGTCGACATCCGCATCATTATGCGTGAGGCCGTTCTTTCGAACGCCACCATCATGGCCGTCTGCCACAACCACCCCTCGGGCAATCTCCGGCCCAGCCGGCAGGACGATGAGCTGACACAACAGATTCTGAAGGCATGCTCCGTCATGCGCATTCACTTCCTCGACCATGTCATCGTCACCGACGGACAATACTATTCCTACCATGAGACAGGCAAAATATAAGAACACCATGACACAAGAAGAAAAAACGAAAATAGAAGGTCGTATCGTGGACGTACTGAAGACAGTCTACGACCCGGAGATTCCCGTTGACATTTACGAGCTGGGAATGATTTACAAGATAGACGTCAAGGAAGATGCCACGGTCGACATTGACATGACCTTCACCGCTCCCAACTGTCCCGCCGCCGACTATATCCTGGAGGACGTACGGACGAAGGTAGAGGGTGTGGAAGGAGTAAAGGGCAGTACCATCAACCTTGTCTTCGAACCCGCCTGGGACCAGTCCATGATGTCCGAGGAAGCACGCGTGGAATTAGGGTTCGACTGATTCCGATGCTTCGATAATAACGATATAACGTCATAACAAGACTCCGACATAACGCCATAACGATGAAGAACATCTATTTCCTCAGCGATGCCCATCTCGGCTCATGGGCCATCCCTCACCAGCGCATGCAGGAGCGTCGTCTGGTGCGCTTCCTTGACAGCATCAAGGAGAAAGCCGCTGCCGTCTACCTGCTGGGTGACATGTTCGACTTCTGGTATGAGTACCGCTATGTTGTACCCAAGGGCTATACCCGCTTTCTCGGCAAGTTATCGGAACTGACCGACATGGGCGTTGAGGTCCACTTCTTCACAGGCAACCACGACATCTGGGCCTACGACTATCTGGAGAAGGAGTGCGGCGTCATCCTGCACAAGAAGCCTCTGACGGTGGAGCTGTACGACAAGGTGTTCTTCCTGGCCCACGGCGATGGGATGGGCGACCCTGACCGTAAGTTCAAGGTCATCAGATGGCTCTTCCATAACCGCTGCTGCCAGTGGCTTTTCTCTGCGCTCCATCCTCGCTGGGCCATGGAGCTGGGCCTCACCTGGGCCAAGCACTCCCGCATGAAACGCCCCGGAGGCGAGGAGCCCCCCTACATGGGTGACACCCGTGAGCACCTGGTACTCTTCACCAAGGATTACATCCAGACCCATCCCGACATCGATTACTTCATCTATGGTCACCGCCACATAGAGCTGGACCTGCAACTGACGAGGCGTTCGCGCATGATTATTCTCGGCGACTGGATTAGTCAGTTCACCTACGTTGTCTACGACGGCGAACATCTCTTCATGGAGGAATACGTCGAGGGCGAGAGCCGTCCGTAAGGGCGGCTACAGACCTGCCTCCAGCATAATGCCTCTTCCCTTGTCCTGCTTGTTGAACATCGCCAAAGTCAACTACATGGACAAAACAACAAGACGGTCTGCCACCGATGTGTTGCGTGGCAGACCGTCTGAATAGGGTTGCTTTTATATTACAGCAGGTTCATCGTGTCAGTAGCAATCATCAACTCCTCGTCGGTAGGAATGACAACTACCTTCACCTTCGAGTCGTCAGCCGAGATAACAGCTTCCTCACCACGGACATTGTTCTTCTGCTCATCGAACTTCACGCCGAGGAACTCCAGGCCCTTGCAGACCTCGCTTCGCATACTGATCTGGTTCTCACCGACACCGGCAGTGAACACAATAACGTCAACACCACCCATGGCAGCAGCATAGGCACCGATGTACTTCTTGATGCGGTAGAAGTACATGTCCTGCGCCAGCTTAGCGCGAGGGTCTCCAGCCTTGGCTGCATTCTCTACGTCACGCATGTCAGAGCTGCCGCCCGTAATACCTGCGACACCACTCTTCTTGTTCAGCAGGTTCGACATGCCGTCGGCATCGAGTCCGAGTTTCTTCTCCAGGAACGTTACGGCACCGCCGTCGATGTCGCCAGAACGAGTACCCATGACAAGGCCCTCCAGCGGAGTAAGACCCATAGAGGTGTCCGCGCACTTGCCGTCGAGAACAGCAGCAATGGAGCCGCCGTTGCCGATGTGACAGGTAATCATCTTCGTACCTTCTGCCTTCATGCCCAGGAATTCCAGGGCACGTGCAGACACGTAGCGGTGGCTGGTGCCATGGAAGCCGTAGCGGCGCACACCATACTGCTCGTACAGCTCGTAAGGAATGGCATACATATAGGCCTTAGCGGGCATGGTCTGATGGAATGCAGTATCGAAAACACCTACTTGAGGCAGTCCGGGCATCAACTCCTTCACAGCATTGACGCCTTTCAGGTTTGCAGGGTTGTGCAGGGGAGCGAGGTCTGAGCATTCCTCGAAGGCTTTCAGCACCTCGTCGGTCAGCACGACACTCTTGTTGAACTTCTCTCCGCCATGCACCATGCGGTGACCCACAGCGTCAATCTCCTTCAGGTCCTTGATAACACCTATCTCCGGGTCAGTGAGCAGAGAGAAGATGAACTTCACTCCCTCTGTATGCTCGGGGATGTCATGCATAATCTGCTTCTTCTCGCCGTTGGCCAGCTTCACCTTTACGAAAGCGCCGTCCAAGCCTACGCGCTCAGCACCGCCACTGGTCATCACACTCTTGTCGTCCATGTTGTACAGTGCGTACTTGATGGAGGAAGAACCACAATTTAATACTAATATCTTCATAACTTTATTACTTTTAATCTTTACATACCCTTTAGGCTTACGTCGCTTTCCCAATTAACGGGAAACGCTCAAATCTTTGCATCCATGGCCTGGCAAGCAGTGATGGCTACCATGTAATAGATGTCGTCCACTGAACAGCCGCGGGAGAGGTCGTTTACAGGACGGGCAATACCTTGCAGGATGGGGCCGATGGCGATGGCATCACCCAGACGCTGCACAAGTTTATAGCCGATGTTGCCTACTTCCAGGTTAGGGAATACGAGTACGTTGGCCTTGCCGGCGATGTCAGAGCCGGGAGCCTTCTTACTGCCCACAGCGGGAACGAGTGCAGCGTCGGCCTGTAACTCACCGTCAATCTTCAGTGACGGGTCAAGTTCCTTGGCCAGACGGGTAGCCTCTACCACCTTGTCAACCACCTCATGCTTTGCAGAACCCTTTGTCGAGAAGCTCAGCATGGCCACTCGTGGGTCAGCAAAGCCAGCCACCGACTTAGCGGTCTGTGCCGTGCAGACGGCAATCTGCGAGAGCTGGGCTGCATCGGGCATAGGCGTTACAGCCACGTCGCCGACGACGAGAACGCCGTCCTCACCATACTGTTTCTGCTTGGAGATGAGCAGCATACCACCGCTGACGCAGGTAATGCCTGGGGCACACTTGATAATCTGCAGGGCAGGACGCAGCGTGTCACCCGTTGTAGAGAGGGCACCACTAATCTGACCGTCAGCACCTTCTGTCTTGATAATCATACAACCGAGGTACAGAGGGTTCTTCACCAGCTTGCGGGCTTCCTCGATGGTCATGCCCTTCGACTTGCGGAGCTCGGCCAGCTTTTCGGCATACTCCTCACTGCGCTCACAGTTTTCCGGGTCAATGAGGGTTGCCTTGCCGATGTTCTTCAGTCCCTTTTCCTGGGCCAAAGCATTCACCTTGGCGGGGTTACCTATGAGAATAAGCTCGGCAATGTCGTCAGCCAACACCTTGTCGGCTGCACAAAGAGTACGCTCCTCTTCTGCCTCTGGGAGCACAATGCGCTGTTTGTTTGCCTTGGCACGGGCAACGATTTGACTTAATAAATCCATAGTTTGTTTTATCTAATAATGTATTGATTGTTCAAGTGCGTGCAAAAGTACTAAAAATTATTCTAACGACACAAGTTTTGTCTCTGTTTTTTCGATTGATAATGAGCCATTTCAGTTTTTTTATCTACTTTTGCACACAGAAACCTATAATGTCATGAAAGAAAAACTCAGACTGCTGGCCCCTTGTCTGCTTCTGTCCTTTCTCGGAGCCGCTGCATTCGCCTTGCTCAGGTACGAGAGCGACTACCTGTGGAAAGCGCAGGAACTGAATCTCTTCCTGGACACGCCCATGTTCTTCCATCAGCAGACGGTTGTCTCCGGATGGCTGCTGACATGGCTGGGCACCTACTTTACCCAGTACTTCTACTATCCCTGGCAGGGCGTCACGCTATTATGCCTGTGGTGGGCATTGCTGATGTTCGTCACCGCCCGTGCCTTCCGTATACCGGCCAAGTGGTCGCTGGTGCTACTCCTCCCCATAGCAGCCCTATTGTCATCCGATGTCGGACTGGACTACTGGCTCTACTACATCAAGCTGCGCGGCCACCTTTTTGCGGGCACCATCGGAACAACCGTCGCCGTCAGCAGTGTATGGCTGTTCACGCTTCTTCCGGCACGCCATTTCCTACGGGCCGCCTACCTCGCCGTCAGTTGTGCGGTACTCTACCCCCTCATTGGTGCCTACGCCCTACTGGGCACCCTGTTGGCAGGAGTCATCGTGTGGCGGGACGGCAGTGGACGGACAGACAAGATAGTCACCTCCATCACAGCACTGGCAGCCATCATTCTTTGGCCGCTCGTCTACTACCGCTACGTCTTCTGCCAGACCAATCTCTGCGACATCTACCGGACCGGACTCCCCCAGTTTGCCATAGACAAGCCATATCTGGAATACTATCTCCCCTATGGAATCCTTGCGGTTTCCCTCCTGCTCATGGCCTTCTGCTACAGGCGCAACCGTGATACAGCCATCAGACGACCTGTCCGGTGGTTATTGACACAAGCTGTGCTGCTGGGTGTCACGGTGGCAGGTGTCTGCCACTTCTGGTACACGGACTATAATTTCCACAAAGAGCTGAAGATGCAGCGATGTCTGGAGAACCTGGACTGGGAGGGAATCACCTCCGAGGCAACCTTCCTGGACGACGAGCCGACACGTGCCATGGTTGTCATGAAGAACCTCGCCCTGTTCCGCCAGGGCACACAAGGCAACACCATGTACCACTACCGGACGGGAGCCAAGCCCTGCGCCACTCCCATCCCCGTGACGATGATTCAGGTCGTAGGCATTCCCCTGTACTACCACTACGGTCTGTGTAACTTCAGCTACCGCTGGTGCATGGAACTCAGCGTGGAGACGGGATGGCGCGCCGAGTACCTGAAGTACCTCACCCGCTGTTCTCTTGCCAACGGCGAGCATCATCTCGCCCGGAAATACCTGGACCTGTTGCGTCATACGCGCTTCCACCGTGAGTGGGCCGAGCGCTATGCACGGTTCCTCGACAACGACAAGGCCATCCGGGCCGATGCTGAGTTTTCGCCTATCCTTCACCTCGCCACCATCAAGGACCGGATGAGCAGCGACGAGACAATGGTGGAGAAGTTCATCATGAACCACCTTGCCCACCGCAACAGTGACGACCCTCTCTGTCAGGAGGCTGCCGTCTACGCCGCCCTGTGGACGAAGGACATCAACACCTTCTGGAGCCGTTTCTTCCCTTATGCCAACAGCCATATTGGGAAGCCCATGCCTATTCATATTCAGGAGGCGGCTTATCTGTACGGACATCTGGAACACACTGTGGACATCAGCCACATGCCCTTTGACCCGTCGGTCGTCAAGAGTTACGAGGACCTGATGCAGACAGCCCAACAGTACTCTAACCTAAGTGAAGCAGAAATGGCTCAAGCCCTGTATCCACGCTTCGGAAGTACCTACTATTATGACTACTACTTTGTCAGAAACCAGAAACTCTATTGAAGCATACGCCATGAAGAGAATCCTATACCATAGCATCGTACTGATGCTCACCACCCTTACGGCATGCCACCGCGCCTCCCTGCCGGAGCACTTTACGGAGACGGACAAGGTCCCTGCCATATACCCTGACTACCGCGACGTCACCATTCCCGTCAACATTGCACCGCTGACGTTCATGTGGGATGGTCCGTGCGACGAGATAGTGGCACGCCTGAAGGCAGGCGGCACCGAGGTAGTGTGTGGCGGCGATGCCGTACAGCCCGACATGGACGAATGGCACAAGCTGACGGTTCAGGCTGCCGGCAAGGCCATCGGTGTCGAGGTTTTTGTCCGTACCGGCGACCAGTGGCAGCGCTACCGCCCGTTCAGCATCAGCGTCTCCAAGGACAGCATAGACCCCTATATCAGCTACCGTCTCATTTCTCCCTCCTATGTCTCCTATGAGGAACTGACGCTCAACCAGCGATGCCTGGAGAACTACGACGAGGAGGTAATGGTCAACAACATGCTGTGCAGCACAGAGACAGACGGGCAGTGCGTCAACTGCCACAACTACCAGATGTACAACCCGCAGCACATGCAGTTCCACGCACGTCATGCACACGGCGGTACTGTCATCAGCTACGACGGGAAACTCCGGAAGATCAACATGCGTAACGACTCCATCCTCTCGGCCGGTGTCTATCCCGCCTGGCATCCGTGGCTGCCGCTCATCGTCTACTCCACCAACCTCACCAGTCAGACGTTCCACACGCTCCACCACAATAAGATAGAGGTCTTTGACGAAGCCAGCGACCTGATAGCCTATGACGTGGAGAAGAACGAAATCACGAACATTGAGAACGACTCTGACGAGTTTGAGGTATTCCCCTGCTGGGCACCTGACGGCAGGAGCGTCTACTACTGCAGCGCACACTTCGAGTTCCGCGACACTATCGAGCACAGCACCGAGGTAATCCACCGCGCCAAGGAAGTCAAGTACAACATCTACCGGAAGTCGTTCGACCCGGACACCTATGCCTTCGGTCCCCGCGAACTGGTGTTCCGTGCCGACAGCCTGGGCAAGAGTGCCACACTGCCGCGCATCTCCCCCGACGGGCGTTTCCTGATGTTCACGCTCGGCAACTATGGCGTCTTCCACATCTGGCACCATGAGGCCGACCTCTACGTCATGGACCTTGCCGACGGCAGCGTCAGAGCCATGGACGAAGTCAACTCCCCTGATACGGAGAGCTATCACTCATGGTCAAGCAACGGTCGATGGGTTCTCTTCAGCAGCCGCCGGAACGACGGCGATTTCACCCGTCTCTTCATGGCCCACATCGATGCTCAGGGAAAGGGCAGCAAGCCCTTTGAGCTGCCTCAGGCCACACCCGACTTCCACCGGCAGTTCACCAAGAGCTACAACATACCTGAGTTCATGCGCGGCCCTGTCAAGGTGACGCCTCAGGAGTTTGCAGACCTCTTGAAGAACCATGAAGGCGACCCCGTGAAGTACGTCCACAGGCTCAGCAAAGACAATAGGGAATAAATGTCAGGACAGTTCCTGTGTCAGGATACGCTCCAGCTCCTCTGCAGAGAGGTTCAGCCGGAACTGTCCGCGCATGGCGATGCTAATGCCGCCCGTCTCTTCCGAGACGACGATGGCAATGGCATCGCTTTCTTGTGAGACACCCAGGGCAGAGCGGTGGCGCAGTCCCAGCTCCTTGGGTATGTCCAGGTCGTGTGAGACGGGAAGGATACAGCCCGCCGCCTTGATGCGCCGGTCGACAATAATCATAGCTCCGTCGTGCAGGGGGGAGTTCTTGAAGAAGATGTTCTCTATCAGCCGCTGACTGATGCGGGAGTCCACCTCTTCGCCCGTTCTGACAATGTCGTCCAGCGGCATGGTGCGTTGCATGACGATAAGGGCACCCACCTTGTTCTTGCCCATGGACATACAGGCCATGACCACAGGCATGATGACGGCCTTGACATCCTTTCCGCTGTCCGACTTTGAGGAGAACAGCTTCATCAGCGACCTGATGCGCTGATGGGCACCGAGGTTATAGAGGAACTTCCGGATGTCGTCCTGGAAGATGACAATCAGCGCAATGACACCCACGGAGACCAGTTTGTCAAGGATGCTGCCCAGGAGCCGCATCTCCATGATTTGCGACACGAAGAGCCAGATGACGACGAAAATCAGAATTCCCGTAAACACGTTGAGCGAGCGCGAGGCACGCATAAGCCGGTAGATGTAGTAGAGCGCAAACGCTACCAGCACAATGTCGATAATGTCTTTCAGTCCGAAATCGAAGAACATGGCAGATTAGTTTTTTGTTATACATTGGGTCACCATTCGGCAGCAGTCCACTGCCTCACGGACGTCGTGGACACGCAGGATGGAAGCCCCCTTGAGGAGCGCCACCGTGTTCAGCGCGACGGTTCCGGCGAGTGCCTCCTCGGGTGTCACACCGAGGGTCTTGTATATCATGGACTTTCTGGAGATGCCAACCAGCAGCGGCAGCTCCATGACGAGCAGACGGTCCAGCTGGTCCATGAGGCGGAAGTTCTCTTCCAGCGTCTTCCCGAAGCCGAAGCCCGGATCCAGCACAATGTCCTTCTGTCCCATGTCCCGCAGCCGTTGCACGTCCTCGGCAAACAGCAGGAGCGTCTGTCGCAGGTCCGGCTTCGTGGAAGTCAGGACGTAGGGGACGCCGAGGCGGGCCACCATGCGGAACATAGGGATGCGCGACGCCTGGTCGGGTGCCGATGCCGGTGCTCCGACGTCGTTGATAATGTCAGCCCCATACTCCTCCACGGCCATGCGGGCCACGTCGGGACGGAACGTGTCAACGGAGAGGATGGCGTCAGGCTGTTCGCGACGTGCGACGGCAAGGGCTGTCCTGAGACGGGCCATCTCCTCCTGCTGCGACACAGGCGCACTGCCCGGCCGGGTCGAGCACGCCCCCACGTCTATCATCCGGCCGCCCTGCTGCGTCACCTCATGTACGCGGCGGACCACTTCCTGTTCCGTCTGCACACGGCTGCCGGCATAGAACGAGTCGGGCGTCACGTTAAGGATACCCATCACCTGCGGTTCCTCGAGGCTCAACAGCTGGCCTCTGCAATTCAGTGTATAATTCATGATTCTTGTTTACAACGTTTTATCATGGCATAGATGTCACGAGGGTTGACCCTGTAAGGTTCAAATGTCTCGTAATTCCCGTTATTGATATGTATCTGCCCTTCTACGACATCTCCCGCTTCTGTCATCTGTGAAGCACGGTGCTGGTTACTCAGCAATGGGTTCTCCTGAACGGTCTTACTCGACATCACCCAATAGTCAATCTTATCACGCCAGACGGCAATCCAAACGAACACATCGCAACATCCTGGCTTCAACTGCTGATAGTTCATGTCAAACTTCTTACTGTTGCTTTGCTTATCGAAGGCATGACACCTTGTTTTTTGTGCAAAGTTAGCGATTATTACGGTAACGGCAAAGGGAAAGATTAAAAATATTTTGGCCATTCACTTGGTTTACGTTACCTTTGCACAGTTAAATCATGCAACATGACAATAAAAGAACTCTACAAACTCTATCAGCAGCACCCCTGCATCACCACCGACAGCCGTGACTGTCCTGCGGGCAGCATCTTTCTGGCCTTGAAGGGCGAGTCGTTCAATGGCAACCAGTTTGCACTCCAGGCACTGGAGAAAGGCTGCAGCTATGCCATCATTGACGAGAAAGAATACCTGGCCGGCGAACGGACCATCCTCGTCGACGACTGTCTCCAGACGTTCAAGGACCTGGCCCGCGAGCACCGGCGCCAGTTCAACATCCCCGTCATCGGCATCACCGGCACTAACGGCAAGACGACCACCAAGGAGCTGGTGCGCGCCGTGCTGGCCGAGAAGTACAACGTGCTGGCCACCGAGGGCAACTTCAACAACGACGTCGGCGTTCCCAAGACACTGTTCCGCCTCAGCAGCGAGCACGAGATAGCCATCATCGAGATGGGCGCCTCGCACCCCGGCGACATCAAGACACTCGCAGAGACGGCCGAGCCTACCTGCGGCCTCATCACCAACGTCGGGCGGGCCCACCTGCTGGGCTTCGGCTCCTTCGAGAAGGTGGTCAAGACCAAGGGTGAGCTGTACGACTTCCTGAGCCGCCGCGGCGAGAGCCTCGTCTTCATCAACGCCGACAACGAGCGGCTGCTTTCCATCCTGCCTGACAACGTCTGGGTGGCTCCC
Organism: uncultured Prevotellaceae bacterium; assembly: GCA_946185225.1. Classification (GTDB taxonomy): domain Bacteria; phylum Bacteroidota; class Bacteroidia; order Bacteroidales; family Bacteroidaceae; genus Prevotella. The sequence goes on along the minus strand of CAMHIM010000046.1, from coordinate 3,805 downwards.
TACTCCTCCCATGCTGACAACGCCGAGGGCTGCACCGTCGGCGAGGTGGTCTCCTGCGCCCCGTTCCTGAAGTTCCGCTGGCGTGAGTCCGACTCCAACCTGGAGGAAAGAGGGGAGCAGGTGCAGTGGTACGAGGTGCAGACGCAGCTCATCGGGGCCTATAACCTTGACAACATGATGGCCGCCATCGCCGTTGGCCTGAACTTCGGCGTGGAGCCGGAGGCCATCAACCGCGCCCTCACGGCCTACAAGCCGTCGAACAACCGTTCGCAGCTCACCGTCACCGACAAGAACCGGCTCGTCGTCGATGCCTACAACGCTAACCCCAGCAGCATGCGTGCCGCCCTGGACAACTTCCTGCTGATGGACGTCAGCCCGAAGATGGTCATCCTGGGCGAGATGCGTGAGCTGGGCAACTCCAGCCGCAAGGAGCATCACAAGCTGGTGGCCCGTCTGGCCGACAGCGGCTTCGACAAGGTATGGCTCGTCGGTGACGAGTTTACCGACCTGCCCGCCAGTTTCCGTCATTTCCACAACGTCGAGGAGGTGAAGGCCGCCATCGCCGCCGACCAGCCTCAAGGCTACTACATTCTCATCAAGGGCAGCAACGGCACCCGCCTGTTCCAGCTGCCCGAGCTGCTATAACGATGTCCCGCACGCTCCTGTTGCCGCTACTGAGCCTCCTCCTGGCTGCCTGTGCCGACGGTACGCCGCCGTTCGGGGAGGGCAACGCCGTCTATTTCTGGCGTACCTCACTGACGCTGGACTCCACCGAACGGTCGTTCCTGCAGCAGCACCACATCGGGCGTTTCTACTGTCGCTACTTCGATGTGGTCATGGGTGCCGACGGCGAGCCCGTTCCCAACGCCACCCTGCGCATCGACGGGACGGCGGACCTCCCTGCCGTCGTCGTCTCCATCATTCCCACCGTCTATATCACCGAGGACTGCATGCACCAGCCCCATGACTCCCTGGCCGTACGCCTCGTCCGCCGCATCGCACAGATGAACGAGACGCACGGCATCCGCGGTGTCAGTGAGCTACAGGTGGACTGCGACTACACCCTTCGCAGTCGTCAGACCTACTATGACTTCCTGCAACAGGTCAGGAGCGAGGCCGCCCGGCAGGGATGGTCGCTGAGCGCCACCATCCGTCTGCACCAGCTGTCCATGGCCGCGCCGCCCGTCGATTACGGCGTGCTGATGCTCTACAACACCGGCAATCCCAACCGCTTCCAGGAGCGCCGCTCGGCCGATGGCCGCTTGCTCGAAGAAGGCAAGAACCCCATCCTCGACCTGCGCGACGTGCAGCCCTACCTGCGCTACCTCGCCGACTACCCGTTGCCGCTGGCAGCAGCCTACCCCGTCTTCACGTGGCACCGCAACATCAGCGGTGTCCGGCTCGACCACCGTGCCGACCCCACCGAGGTACTCCGTGTCAAGGAGGCCGTCAGCCGCCGCCGCAAGGACCTGCGCAGACTCATCCTGCTCTACAGTCTTTCAACAGAGAACATCCAACAAGAAACCCCATCCCATTATGAAACGATTTTCAGCCATTAGCCTGTTGGCCTTGACGACCCTGCAGGCCCTGGCCTGTGCGTGGCCCGACACCCACAACTACTACCTGTTCAGCGTCTATAGCCGACAGGACAACTTCGCCGACCGCTCCCGCCAGCAGTGTCTCGACAACTGGAGCGCCTACCTGGGGGAGCCGTGCAGGTGGTTCGATGCCGAGGCCGTTGCAGCCGCTGCCCGCCGCAAGGGCGATGCCCTGATGGCGTCCTACGTCGGTCAGCTGGAGCGTTACCTGTGCTGTGCCGAGGAGGCGCAGCAGGAACGCTGGAACTACCCCACGCGCCAGCAGCTCGCCGACCGCCGGACGACGCTGCTCGCCGTCCGTCAGTACGCACAGTCCAAGCTACGCACCCGGCTGCGCTCCCAGCACGCACTGCTCTTCATGCGCTGCAACATGATGTTAGGCCGTCACAAGGAGAATGTTGCCTTCTGGGAGCAGACGGCCAGCAAGTACATCGAGACCGTCTATCGCGACATGATGCACAACATCTACGCCGGCGCCCTGCTCAAGACGGGCCGCCGCGACGAGGCCACCGCCATCTTCGCCGGACAGAACGACACGGAGAGCCTCTATACTTATTTCTACAAGACACGTACCCTCGCGGGCATACGCAGTGAATACCAGCGCGACCCCAACGCGCCCACCCTTCCCTTCCTCCTCCAGGACTTCGCCAACAATGCCCAGGAGACGGTCGATGCCCTGCAGGAGTTCAACATGCCAGGCATGCTCTACGTCCACCAGCTCAAGGAACAGGAGTGCCGTGACATGACGGCTTTCGCCACACAGGTGGTCAGTGAGGGCCGCACCAGGAATCCCGCCCTGTGGCAGTCGCTCAAGGGCTGGCTGCAGTACCTCTACGGCAACGGCGGCGAGGCCCTGGAGACGCTGCGCCTTGCTGCCGGCATGGAGGGCACGCCGCGCATCCGCGACAACGCCCGTGTCCTGCAGCTCTTCGTGGCTGCCAGCCAGCAGCCTGTAGGACGGCAGCTGGACGACTTCCTCGCCAGCGAGCTGCAGTGGCTCTACGAGAGAGCCGCTGAGGAGCGTGCCGGCCAGCAGTGGTATCAGAACCACTATACCGAGGTTTACGACCGTCTCGTCCACCAGGTCCTCGTGCCCCGCTACGATGCCGCTGGCCGTCACGACATGGCTACCGCCTTTCTCGCCGTCCTGGACGAGCAGCCGAAGGTCTACGCACTGGCTACACGGAAGACGGCCGACGAGGAGAGCTCGTGGAACTACGACTATAGCGGCGACTACTTCCAGCGCATCGACACCATACCCGTGCGCCAGCTGGAGCAGTACCGCGACTTCGTGGCTGCCAGGCCCGGCGATGCCCTTAGCCGCTGGCTGTCGGCCCGTCTGCGCCACGACGACACCTACCTCCGCGAGCTCATCGGCACGAAATACCTGCGGCTGGGTGAGTGGAAGAAGGCCATCGCAGCGCTCGGACAGGTGCCGCAGTCGTTCGTCAACCACCTGAACATAGCACCATACATGGCCCAGCGCTCTTACACGAAGGAACGCTGGATGGGCCGTCAGCAGATTCCCGCTGGCAAGGAGGCTCCCGGCAGCGTCTGTCCACAGGGGAACCAGAAGCTTTCCTTCGCCCGCGAGATGCTGCAGCTGGAGAACGGCTATAGCGTGCTCTCCGGCCGCCAGCGTGAGCAGCGGGCCCTGCAGCTCGCCATCCGCTACTACCAGGCGAGCTACGACGGCGACGCATGGTATCTGACGCATTACGGCCACAGCATCCTGGACAGCGCCCGCAACGGTGAGCGCGACTTCGTGGCCACCGCCGCACAACTGCTGGAGGTCGCTGCCCGTTCCACCGACCCCGCCATGACCGAGCACGCGCTCTATGCACTGGCCTTCGTTACCAACACACCTTTCGGCAACCGGTGGTTCTCCGAGGACTGGGACACTGAAAAGGGTGACTTCGTACGCACGCCACAACCTGCCGGCAGCGCCTACCGTGCGCTGGCCCGTCTGGCCGACTTCGAGCGTAGCGGGCAAGCACCCAAGTCAAGTTATGTCTCGCGGTGCGACACCTACCGCCAGTTCCTGAAGCAGTACAAGTAGCACCGGCACCCATTTTCAGCAGCATATAGAAAAAAAAGCGTAAAAGTTGCACGCGTTTCAAAAATTCTGCGTACCTTTGCAGCCGATTTTACGGAATCGGGATGTAGCGCAGTTGGTAGCGCACTACGTTCGGGACGTAGGGGTCGGG
>CAMHIM010000045.1 GCA_946185225.1 uncultured Prevotellaceae bacterium | reverse complement strand
GTACCTTGGTATAACTATCGCTTGCTGCGAGTAATCATGGTTTTCAGCTTACTATTATAGCGAGTGGCGGCAAGCAGTTGCTCTATGGTGAGATGCATGCGCCACTGCCAGCGATTGTAAGGGTCACTGGGGACATTGATGCGCTCCTGGCGCGGGTGTTTGCTGCGCAACTCACCGTCCATCGCCAGCCAGTCCTGCAGGGAGAGCAGACAAAGCATGGAGGGGCAGTACAGGTGGCGGGCTATGATTTCCTCAGCAATGTGGGCGGGTAACTGCTCGGGGGCACGCCCCTCCTTCTGCAGCATCGTGACCCAATAGCGCTGGGTACGTTCGGGATTCTCCTCCCACCACAGCCGCAGGGGGGGCATGTCGTGAGTGGAGAAGGTGGCTACGGAGCGCTGGGGATATCCGTCCAGATGGGCAAACTCATAACCGGGCTGCTTAGGCATGGACTGTATCTCCAGCGTCAGGATGCGCTGCTGGTCAAGCACGGGTGCCACACAGTCTGGCAGCATGCCGAGGTCCTCGCCGCAGATGAGCATGCGGCAGCCGTCGAGCGTCTCGCTGAAGCGGCGCAGGGCCCCCTGCCCCCAGAAGAAGTTGTGGCGCTGGTAGTAGTAGTTGTTGTAGAGGCGCATGTAGGCATCCTTCTCGTCGCCGTTGAGCACGTCAAAAACGGTTTCCTGCCAGGCATTGACGCGGGGATGGTACATGTCGGGCTGATACGGGTCCTCGACAAAGAGCACGTTAGAGAGCAGACGCATCATGCCTTCCCGGATCCAGAGGCTGTTCTCGTCGCGCCGCCCCTCAAAGTGCTGCCACACCTTCCGCTGCGTGTCGTAGTCGCTCTTGACATCGTACAATCCATAGGAGCGGCTCGTGAGAAAGTGCTCACGCACGTACTGGGCGTGGATGCCGAAGAGCCGCTCCAGCACACGGTCGTTGATGAACGGACGAGTCAGGAGCTCACGGCGGAAGGGAAGCCCGAAGTACTCTATCTCACCGGCTGTCAGGGGCAAAGAGGGTGAGAAGTGGCCCAACAGCCCATAGACGGCATCGGATGGTATTTCCCAGATGCGGAAGAAGCCCAGCACATGGTCTATACGGACGGCATCGAAGTACTGGCTCATCCAGGCGAAGCGCTGGCGGAACCACGCGGACAGGCTAACCTCCTTCGACGGTACCGCGGCATCTCGAGGTGTCTCCCAATGATAGGTAGGAAAGCCCCAATTCTGTCCCTGGGTCGAGAAGACGTCGGGCGGGGCCCCCGTCTGGCTGTCCATATTGAAAAGCTGCGGATGGGTCGATGTCTCCACGCTGTAACGGTTGACGCCTATGGGCACGTCGCCCTTCAGCAGCACGCCCTTGGAGCGTGCATAGTCGGCAGCCCGCTTCAGTTGCACGTGCAGGTTGTACTGTAGGTAGTACAGGAAGTCCTGCTGGCCGGGGAAGGACTGAAGGCTCCACGCTACGTAGTCGGACAACCACCACTGGTTGGCTTCAGCCCACGTCTTGTAGTCCTGGGAGCCAAGCACCTGTGCGCCATAGTCGGCAAAGGCCTCGGCGGCATAGTCCATCTTCACGCGATGGACAGCCTCGTAGTCGCTGACAGGCAGCGCGTTAAGTTCACGCTGACGTCGGCGGAAAGCCGTCATGTGCTGACGGTTCTTCAGGACTCCGAGCTGTGTCAGGTCGAGGTAATGGGGATGGAGTGCGAAACAGGAGGTAATGTTGTACGGATAGGAGTCATGCCACTGGCCGTCAGTCGTCGTATCGTTGACAGGCAGCAGCTGGATGACCTTCATACCTGTCTCGGCAGCCCAGTCAACAAGCAGGTGCAAGTCACCGAAGTCGCCCACGCCAAAAGAGTGCTCACTGCGCAGTGAGAAGACGGGTACCACCACCCCCGCAGCCCGCCAAGGAGCCTCGCACAGACGCAGCGGCTGCCCGTAGGCCACCAGCACCTGACCATCGTCCATCGGGTGGTCCAGTACCCGGTTGTCACCATCCTCCCATGCCAGCAATTCATGGGATTCGTTGCTGACAACAACATACTTGTACTCCAGCGGCATCATGACCATATCCACATTCACGGCCAGAAGCCACTCATGCTGTCCCATCGGCTCCATGCGCAGATAACGGGCAGGATTCCACGAGCCGAGGGAGGGATGACTTCCCACCAGCGCCACCGACTGCCCCTCCTGCAACTGCGGCGCAGCGACGCGAAAGAGCACCGTGCGGCGGTAGAGCGGCGTCGGCAGAGGACGGCACGTCTCGCCGACAGGCATGCCGCGGGTCACCAGATAGGCATTGGTGTAGAGATGGGAGTTCAGGGGCATATCGCGCCACTGGTCATCGAAGACATAGCTCTTCGAGGCGTCAAAGGCATAGCAACGTTTCACCAGGTTCCACTCGCGGCGCACTACCAGGCCGTCGGCATCCTCCACCTGATAAAAGTAGCAGAGTTGTGCCACCGAACGCTGACGAGAGGCCAGCGCCGCCGTCTCCAGCGTCCACCGCTGACCGTCGTCTGTCGTCATCAGCAGATTCTGACGACGCTCCGTACCGTCAGCACTATAAAAAGACAATACCACATGGAGACTCTCGCCCCACTGGGTGGAATACTGTATGGAGAACTTCAGTTTCATGGCCTTCACTCTTTGATGGCAAAGGTAAGAATAATCCGTGAAGGAAACAAGCTTTTTTGCAGGGAAATTCTTGTGCGTTTCAGTATTTGTTCGTACTTTTGCGCCCAAATAGCAGGAATATGAAACTGGACAAATCAAAATATTACATGGGCGGAGCAGCCCTCTCGCTGCTGCTCATCCTCGCCACTGGGTGCTTCTACACCTTCACTGCCTTCAGCCAGAAGGGCGAGACACATTACCTATATATTGACCGCGACGACACGGTGGACTCCGTCTGTGCCAAGTTGGCTCCCATCGCCTCGCACCACACCATGACCGGACTGAAGACAATGTTCCGTCACGGCAACTACGAGAAGCATCTGCACACAGGACGCTACGCCGTCAAGCCCGGCATGTCGACGTTCAGCGTCTTCCGCATGCTCAGAAGCGGCACACAGGAGCCACTTAACCTGACCATCCCCGAGGTACGCACCCTGACACGCATGGCTGCCTTTCTGGGGGACAAGCTCATGCTGGACAGCACCGAGATTGCCACAGCCCTCGCCGACCCCAGCCGCTACAGGGAATGGGGACTGAATGGTGCCGACACCTGCACCCTGCCCGGATACTTCGTCCCCAACACTTACCAAGTATACTGGAACACGGAGTTGGACCAGCTCATGGAACGACTGGTGAAAGAGCACGACAGATTCTGGAAAGGTGCCCGCGAGACCAAGGCAAAAGTCATGGGGCTCACCCCTAATGAGGTCTGCACGCTGGCAAGCATTGTTGACGAAGAGACATCGAACAGCGCAGAAAAGCCCATGATTGCCGGCATGTACCTGAACCGGCTGAAGGCGGGAATGCCGCTGCAGGCTGACCCCACCGTCAAGTTTGCCTTGAAGGACTTCGCCGCACGACGCATCTACAGGAAGATGCTGACTTACGACAGCCCGTACAACACCTACAAATACGAAGGGCTACCCCCAGGTCCCATCAAGGTGGCAAGCATCGGAGGCATCGATGCCGTCCTGAACTACGTGGAGCACAACTTCCTCTATATGTGTGCTAAAGAGGACTTCTCGGGAACCCACAACTTCGCACAAACCTATCAGGAGCACCTGAAAAATGCAGCGAAGTACAGTCAGGCCCTCAACGAACGGGGCATCAAGTAGTCGCGCATGCTTTTAAGCTATTTTGACCACTCCCCGCATTGCAGAAACCAGAATTTTTCGTACCTTTGCAGCCGTGAACAGAAAAGAAATGAGACATAGTGCAGCATGGACGCTACTGGCGGTATTCCTGCCAATGCTCATCCTGTCGTCAGCCCATATTCATGAGACGACGAAGAGTGTCGGCAATCCCTGTAGCGGCTGCGTGCAGCACCAATGCAGCGGACACCTTAGCGAGCTGACCACAACGATTCACGCCTGCGTGCTGTGCCAGTTTCTTACCATCACGTTCGTTGCTGCGGCCACGTGTGCCGTGGTATTATACAACAAGACGTACTCCCTATGCCGCATCCGCAGACAGGCCAGTTGCCTAACGGGCACCCGCGGCATCGTCACCCTACGCGCACCTCCTGCTGTTTGAGAATCACCACTAACAAAACGGGAACGGTTCCCGTCATCTTCAGGTTAACTCAAACAGGTAAAAAGTATGATTCATTTATTGCTGGCAGCTGTGCTATACACCACAGCGCCAGCCGATACTACCATTAACCTCCATGCCGTCACCATTACGGGACAGCAGCGGCGGGATGTCATGATGCGCTCGTCACAGACTGAGGTGACCATCGGACGCGACTTCCTGCGGCAGAACTTCGCGGGCAGTCTGATGCAGACACTCGAAGGCATCCCCGGAGTCAAGGCAATGGCAATAGGCAGCGGACAGTCGAAACCAGCCATCCGCGGTCTGGGCTTCAATCGACTGGCTGTCGCCGAGGACGGCATCAAACACGAAGGACAGCAATGGGGCGACGACCACGGGCTGGAAATAGACCAGTATGCCATTGACCGCGTCGAGGTCATCAAGGGTCCGGCGGCACTACTCTACGGCAGTGATGCCATTGGCGGCGTCCTCAGCCTCTACACAAACCACGTACCCACGAAGCACTTCAGCGGCAACATACAGCTATTCGGCCGCTCCAACAACGACCTGCTCGGTGCGACGGCAAAGGTCGAAGGGCGCCTGGGACGTTGGTTCTACCGCGCCAACGCTACGCTAACCGACTACGCCGACTACAAGGTGCCGGCAGACAGCATACAGTACTACTCCTACTGGATAAAGCTGAAGGACCGACGGCTGCGTAACACAGCAGGATGCGAACGCGACGGGAGCCTCATAACGGGCTATGCGGGATATAACTTCCACACCGACATCCGGCTCTCGGACAGCTACTCGAAGAGCGGATTCTTTGCCAACGCCCACGGTCTGGAGGTGAGGCTCTCTGACATCGACTACGATGCATCCCAACGTGACGTGGACCTGCCCTACCAGTGGGTGAACCATCTGAAGATGCTCAGCCATACCGCCTGGCACAACGAGGTGACTGCGGCAGAGCTGAATCTGGCTTACCAGAACAACCGCCGCGAGGAACGTTCCGAGCCCGTCAGCCACGGATACATGCCCAAGCCCAACGGCACCCTGGAGCGGCGCTTCGACAAGAGCACATGGACTGCTACCCTACAACTGCGACAGACAATGGGATGCCACGAACTGCACGCAGGACTGAGCAGCGAATACCAGCACAACCGCCGCAGCGGATGGGGGTTCATCATCCCTGACTTCGAGACCTTGAGCGCGGGAGCCTTCGTTACCGACCGCTACACGCTGAACGAGAACCTGATACTGAACGCGGGCATGCGCTATGACTGCGCCAAGACGCACATCCACAGCTACCAGGACTGGTTCACCACGCCCGTCGCCGGAAACGACGTCTACAAGGAGCGCTCCGTAGAGACCCGCCGCCACTTCAACAGCGTCACCTGGTCGGCGGGGGCCAACTACGCCGTAGGACTATGGATGATGAAGTTAAACATCGGCAAGAGTTTCCGTATGCCCATCCCCAAGGAACTGGGAGTGGATGGTATCAACTACCACATCTTCCGCTACGAACGCGGCAACGCCAAGCTGGACCCCGAGGAATCATACCAGCTGGACGCCAGCATCAGCTGGAGCAACGACTTCTGGCAAGTACAGGTGGACCCCTACCTGAATTACTTCCCCAACTACATCTACCTGAGTCCCACGGCACAATATGTCGAAGGGTTGCAGCTGTACAACTACACACAGGCCCGCGTGCTGCGATACGGGATGGAGGCCCAGGTAAAGTGGAACCTAGACGAGCATTGGCAAGTCCATGCACAGGGCGAGTACCTCTATGCACGTCAGCAGTCGGGCGAGAAAAAGGGCTATACCCTACCCTTCTGCACCCCCTGGTCGGCCGACACAGGCGTGAAGTACAGCTACAACAGCAAAGGCAAGGGATTCATTGAACTCTGCGCACACATTGTAGGCGCCCAGAATGAGATTGTACCCCCTGAAAAGCCTACCGACGGGCATTGGACCCTGAACCTCGCAGCAGGAAAGGACTTCCAGACAGGGGGCACAACCTTTCATGTGACGATTCATGCAGACAACCTGCTGAACCGCCGCTACTACGACCACACCAGCTACTACCGCCTCATCGATGTGCCCGAACCTGGGCGCAACGTCTCGCTGATGGTGGGGCTGGAGTTTTAAGAGTTCACAATTTATAAAATTAAAAATCAAACAACAATGAAAAAACTGAAATATATGAGCCTCATGCAGGCTCTCGTATGCGTAATTACTCTTGGTTTCACCTCCTGCGACAACAATGATGAGGACAAGGACATGACCTATCCTAAGATCTCGTCAGAAGGCATCACTGCCAACCCCATCGATTGTCAGGTCTATCAACGCGGCAGCGTCATCCCCTTCCACTACATCTTCACCGACGACATGAAATTAGGAGCCTACAACATCGAGATTCACTCCAACTTCGACCACCACACCCACGGCACCACGTCGACAGACTGCGAGGACGGGGACGAGCACGAAGGAGAGCAAGAACATGAGCATGAGCACGAAGGCGGATGGCACTACAACCAGGACTTCGCCATCCCTGCAGGCCTACGCACCTACGAAGCCCGCCACGACATCGTCATTCCCAGTGACATCGAGCCTGGCAACTATCACTTCATGGTACGCCTCACAGACCACGCCGGATGGCAGCAGCTCCACGCGGTAGCCATTAAGATACAGTAAGCCGGCCAGAAAAGCAGAAAGCCGACTTGCAGATACCTAAAAAGCAGGGAGCCACTCTTCTTTTGGAGTGGCTCCCTGTATTTTTACTATGCTGTTATGCGCCTATCAGAAAAAGAGATAGCGGTTGTCCACGACACCAGCCTTCTGGTAGAGCTCCTGCATAAAGCGACCGGCGGCCTGAAGAGCCTGCTGCTGGAGCTGCTTCTCAGTGGCCTTGGCGTCGAACTTGACACCCTCGCGCTCCTTACGGTCAACAACCTGGAAGAGGAAGACACCACCATTACCCTTCACGGGATGCGTGCTGAACTTTCCTTTCTCCACAGCAGCTACGGCACCTGAGAGGGCAGGCTCACTGGAAGCCGTGCTCTGGACAAAGACTGGAGCGGCAAAAGTAATCTGACGAACGGTGTCGACAACAGCACCCTTGGCCTTAGCAGCAGCGATGTCGCTGACGCCACTTACCTTCTGGCAGAGAACCTCGTACTTCTTGTCGTTAACAACCTGAGCCTTCAGCTGTTCGCGAACATCGTCAAAGTCGCGGTAGCCGGCGGGATGAATCTTGGTCAGGGCAACAACCAGCAGGTTGTCATTATTGCCACACTCGTAGAGGGGCGATACATCACCCGTCTTGGCCTCAAAAATCCACTTCATCACGTCACGCGTAGCACGGAGGCCTACAACGTAGTGCTCACTGCTGAGAAGGTCGGCGCGGCTATTGATTTCAAAACCGAACTTGGCGGCATTCTTCTCCATCAGGTCCACGGTCTTGTTCTCGGCAACGAACTGCGAGAACTTATTGTAGGCTGCTGAGTAGGTTTCCTTGGAGAAATCAATGGTATGCTTCACCACAGCAACATCGTACTTGTTGATCATGTGACGGCGGTCGGTTACCTGCAAAATGAGATTACCCTGCGTCAACTCCACGTTCTTCAACTCGCCAGCGGCCAGCGTATTGAGGGTATTAAGATAACTGCGCGTATCGGCATCAATAGTCTGTGCACTCTGGTACATGGCTGAAGTCATCCATTGCTTTGTGCCCTGCTGACCATATTTCTGGGCGATGGTCTCAAACTCGGCCCCTCCCTTCAGAGCAGTGTAGATACTGTCAGCCAGCTTGCGGGCAGCCTCAACGGTCTCACCGCCAACCTGGATGACACGATACTCGACAGAGTCAGGGAGCTGTGTCTTGGAAAGCAATTTGACAACGTTGAGCGTGTTGTCAGACTTGGTTTCGAAGGGAGCCGTCGTCTCGCCGACAGCCATGGAGTCTACCTTCTGGGCTATGTCGCGGGGGAAAGCAGAAGAGGGAACAGCCAAGCCAGTGTAGGCAATCTGCGACTGGGCCTTGCGCACCACCTCGGCAGCGGCATTGCCGGCCTTAAGTTGCTCGGCAGCGTCGGTCATAGTAGCCATCAGGGCTGCGCGATCTTTCTGAGAGGGCTGCACCTGGAAGGCAACATACTTGATGTCGCGCGTCTCGGCCAGTTGGCGGAAACGCTCCTTCTGCTCGTTATACTTGGCCTTCAGGTCCTTGTCGCTGACCTCCACATCCTTGTCATTCACGCTGCTGTAAGGGAGAGAAGCGAGCAGGATGGTGCTCTCCACGTTCTGATTGGCAAAAGCTGCCTTAGCAGAGACAGGATTCGAAAGGAGGCACTGGGAGAGCAGCGTCTGATATTTCATGGCAAGAGTCTGCTGGCGCAACGTCTTCTCAATGAATTGCCAGTAGCGATAAAGGGTCTGGTACTGCTCTGCCACCTGCGGGTTACTCTGACCCTTCTTATACTCGTTGATAAACTGTGTGAGCTGTGTTACGTCGAAGCGACCGGTCTCACGGTTGACGAACGGCGTCTGCATCAGCATGGGGTTGGTACCCTCGCGGAGCATGTTCTGGAGTTCTTCGTCAGTAACGGTAAGACCAATCTTCTCAGCCTCGTTGGACACCAGTTTGTTCTGGATGAAGTTGTTCCACACCTGATCCTTAAGACTGTTCATCTCCTCGTCGGTCAGGTTGTCGCGACCCTGGGTCATCTTCATCACGTCCTGATACTCGTCCACGAGAGACTGGAAGTCCTGAACGCTGAGTTTTTCGCCGAGCACCTCGCCGACTTGCATGCGACGCTGCTGGCCTGTGGTTTCGCAAGAGCGCTGAAGGTCTCCTGCAATGAACGCAAAGAGGGCTACACCGATAATTCCTACAAGGATGGGGCCCCAGCTTCTGATTTTTCCTATTGCTGCCATTTTGTAATTTTATTTATTGTTTTATCTTGTTCTTGGCATTATTTCGAAATTCAGCCGACAAAATTACGAAAATTGTCGGACATGGGCGAATTTTTTCCGAAAAAAATGTCTCACCCCATAACTTTTATCCTTACCAGTTCTATCTTCGTCATCGTCTTCTTAAGAATTTTGAACTGGTAGTCTCCCACAGTGACCACCTCGTTGAGCTTCGGAAAGCCCTGATAGACGTGCAGGATAAGTCCGCCAACGGTCATGTATTCATCACTCTCAGGTAGTTCCAGCCCGAAAGTCTCGTTTACCTTGGCAATCTCCAGGCGGGCGGAGATGAGGAACTCGCCGTTGTCAAGCTCCTTCATGACGTAATTGTTGTTGTCATGCTCGTCTTCAATGTCACCGAAGATTTCCTCAACAATATCCTCCAGCGTGATGAGACCGCTGGTGCCACCGAACTCGTCGACAACGACAGCAATGCTCTTATGCTCCTGCATGAACGTCTTCATCAGTTTCGACACAGCCATCGTCTCCGGAACAAAAGGTAGCGTGCGCAATTGCTGGTTCCAGTCCTGAGGGTTACGGAACATCTCCGAGGAGTGGATATAGCCTACAATGTGGTCGATGTCTTCATGATATACGATGACTTTCGAGTGCCCGCTTTCTATAAAGCGTTGCTTGAGTTCTCCGATGGTTGCCGTGTCCTCAACGGCATCCATCTCGGTACGAGGCACCATACAGTCACGGACCTTCGTCTCCGAGAAGTCAAGAGCGTTCTGGAAGATACGCACTTCCTCCTCAATATCATCTTCTTCCTTTGCGTTCTCCAGACTCGACTGTACAAGGTAATCGAGGTCCACCTTCGTGAAGACCTTCTCATCGCTGGAGCGCTCTATCCGGATGCCCGCAATCCGCAGCAACAGCCGCGAGAGCATCGTGGAGAAGCGGGAGACGGGGTATAGGAGCACATAGCAGATATAAGCCGGGACAGCAAAGAAGGTCAGCAAACCGTTGGGATTACTGCGGAAGATGGTCTTCGGCAGAAACTCGCCGGTAAAGAGCACAATAACGGTCGAGAGAATAGTGTCGGCCATCACCCGCCACTCCTCACTCAGGGGGAAGAATAGCGTGGAGTCAAAAATCTTGGCAAAGAAGATGCCGTAGAGCACCAGCGAGATGTTGTTGCCGACAAGCATGGTCGACACGAAGTTACTGGGGTGACGGTAGAAAATACCCATCGCACGCTGGGAGAGACCGTTCTTCTCACGATCCATCTCTGCCAGCATGCGGTTGCTGGAGACAAACGCTATCTCCATCCCCGAGAAGAACGCAGAGAAAAGCATTGTGAGGAGAAGCCCTATGATGAGTGTGGTCATATCAAGTCAGTATCTGTTGGCTCAAGGGTTGCTCTGCCGGGCATGCCGCACGGGAGCCTGCCTGACGGGCAGCGTGACGGTGCTGGTATCAGCAGCTGCGGCTGCGGAAGGAGTGGTGACACCGCGCTCCTCGTCTTCACGGACAAAGGAGCCCTTGGAATTCGACACCAGATAGTGTTCCATGTGCTCATCGCTCCGGAAATAAGTACCCTCAAGCGTCCTGTCGGGTGTCACCACGCGAGAGAAGACGTTCGAGTAGAGCTCGTGCTTTAAGCCGTCCCAGTAGAGTTCCTCGCTGGTATATATCAGTCCGTTGACGTTCCGGATGCGTACCCTGCCACGAAGTTTCCAGAGACGTTCCTTGTCGTAGTACCATGCCGAGTCGGCCTGGATATAGCCCTCGACATGGAACTTTTCGTCAAACTGTTCGAAGAAGATGCCCTTGACAAATTCCCAGCGGCTGGGCTGCCGGACAAGGTTCACGTCCCAGCGCTCGGTAACGATGCGGTACTTGATGACACCGGAATCGCTAATGAGGGTCGACACGCCGTAGGATGTCATCATCGACATCGAGTCGCGCTCGTTGACGGCTGGGGCAACGTGCTCCTGTGCCTCATGACACGCAGCAAACGAGCCCGCGACAAAGGCGACTACCATTCCCCGGAGGAACCTACTGGCTGTCTTCATGCACCAAGCATTAGTCGACCTTCCACTTGGCGAACCAGCGCTCGTTGAACGTAAAGCCGATGGTTACACGGAAGGTGTTGTCCAAGATATAGTTCGTGGCGGAGCGGCGGGCCCACTGACCGCTGACGTTCAGCGTGGAACGTCCCAGCGGCATGCCGAAGCCAAGGCTGACAGTAAGCTCCTTCGGACCATCCTGGCCATTTATCTTATAATAAGGTGTAGCATACCCGACACCTGCCCTATAGTGCATATGGCTCAGGAAATGCCGGTTGTAAGGGTCGAGCGTGGGAAGCCAGTCGACACCTACCGAGAGGTTCATGTTGTCGCAAAGCAGCTGGTCGCTGGACACATATTTGCCGTTTCGGATTTCCGGGAACGACTTGCCCCCCCACTTCTGCACACGGGCATCAGCAGCCAGCAGCAACTGGTTTCGATGGTTCAAGGCAGCACCGACTCCGTAACTCATCGGGAGTTCGAAGGCATCGGTCACCGTCTCGGGAGTCGACGTGCCGTTGGTTGTATTGGATGTCGTGCAAACAGCATCGGCTCCCAACTTGTGACCCAGTCCCACGGTAGCACCAAGGGTTAGCATATCCTGACGGGACAGCGACTGCATCCATTGCACACCGAAGTCCAGCTTGTAGCTCTGTATCTCGGCTGAATAAGACTTCGTGATGGCATGCAGCTGAGAGTTGCCGGAAGTAACGACACTCTTCGAGTAGTCACCCCACAAGTAAGAAGCGTTCACACCAACGGACAGGGGTTTCAGTACACGCCAGCCGAAGCCGAGGAATACCTGGTGGAGACCACCGGAACCACTATAGGTGGACGTCACGCTGCCGTTCTCATCGTCAAGATGATTGATTGTGCTGAACTCATAGCCAATATTACTGAAAGGCAGAACACCCAGTGCCACACCAAAGTTACGAAAGGCGCGGAAAGAAGCAACAGCGTAGTCGAAACTGGCCGATGACGTATTTAGGCGCACATCGTTCTCCTTGAAGTGGGACAACTGACCGGTAACACCGGCATCGATAAGCATCGTCAGCGAGTCGACGGATGAATAGGAAGCGGGGTTCTGGGCGTTCACCTGGATGCTGTTCCGCAAAGCGATTCCTACACCGTTCATACCGCGGCTGGCCCCCTGCGACTGGTCGGCCAGTATTCCAAGCCCGAACTGGCTATAGGGGGAAGTGGCACCGCCCTGCGCCAGCACCGAGGCGGTTCCTGCTGCCAGCATGAGGCAGCTAATGATTATTCTCTTCATGAATTGTTTTTTTCAATCAGGGTGCAAAATTATTGAAAAAAAACGAAACAATAGCACCAAAAGTAGAAAATATAGTTTAATTTTGCATCGTGAAACATTTTAAAGACATTTTTAGGACATTTCTCACACTCCTCCTGCTACTGCCCGCTGATTTCCTCCTTGCGGAGAATAGTGTCACGGTCAGTCCTACAGACAATGTGGAGACGACGGCGGTGAGCGACCCGATGGACTCTGTGGAAGTAAGCCTCATCACCTGTTCGCCACACGAAGAGATATACAGCCTTTATGGCCACACCGCCCTGCGATGGCACGAGACTGGCGACACTCCAAGGGACATTGCCTTCAACTATGGTGTCTTCGATTTCAAGCGCCCGCACTTCATCCTTCGTTTTGTCTTCGGCATCACCGACTACGAGCTGGGAGCTTACCCCTTCGACCTCTTTTGCGCCGAATATGCCCGCTGGGGCTGCCAAGTGTCCGAGCAGGTACTCAACCTCACCAATGCCGAGAAGCGTAAACTGCGCGACGCGCTGGCTGAGAATCTCCGCCCCGAGAACCGCGTCTACCGCTATAACTTCCTGTACAACAACTGTTCCACAAAGCCTCGCGACCTCATAGAGCTATGCCTTGACAGTGAACTGAAATACGAAGAGCGGGACGACTTCAACCCCACCTTCCGCGAAATGATTCACGAGCACACGCTGCGGCACCCATGGGCAGCTTTCGGCAACGACTTGCTGCTGGGTGTGCGAGCTGACATGAAGACAAACCGGCGCGAACAGGAGTTTCTGCCAGAGAACCTCATGTACGACTTCGGGCACGCCCGCATTGTGGACAGTACCGGAGTGCGGCCGTTGGTAAGCAACAACCGCGTGGTGCTGATGCCCGGCGTCCAGGTGGTGAAGAGCGATTTCCCCCTGTCACCGACGGAGTGCGCCCTGCTGCTGGCTCTGGTGTCGCTGGCCGTCATCTTCTACGAATACCACCACAGGAGAACACTGGTGTGGTGGGATGCCCTGCTCATGCTGTTCACGGGTGCAGCCGGCGTGGTAATTCTGGCCATGTTCTTTTCGCAGCACCCAACGACCAGCACCAATCTTCAGTTGCTGCTACTGAACCCCTTGCCACTCTTTTTCCTACCCGCTGTGCTACGACGCCGCCCTACACGCTGGTGGACGATATCTGCCGTGCTGCTGGGAGCCTTCCTCGTCGGCGGCGCATGGCAAGACTATGCTGAGGGCACCGAAATAGTGGCATTATGTTTGCTGACAAGAATATGGAGTAACTACCGATATGCGAAACAACAATAAACTACTATACCTCACGCTGCTGGCTATTCTGGGCATGAACAGCGACGTGCTACTGGCTCAGTCGTTGAGACAGTCGCCTCGCCTCGTCGTGAACATCACCATCGACCAGCTACGCACCGACCACCTTGAGACCTATGCTCCACTTTACAGCGCAGACGGATTCAAGAAATTACTTAATGAAGGATTCGTATTTTCCAATGGTTCATACAATTACGTTCCCATAGACCGTGCGTCGTCCATCGCCACACTCTCCACCGGAACGGTTCCCTACTATCACGGCATTGTTGCCCAGGAGTGGCTGGACAAATCAACCTTGAAACGCCAACATTGTGTTCGCGATACACAATATGGCCAGTCACCCATCCACTTGGGAACGTCAACCTTGGGCGACGAGATTAAGGTATCTACACAAGGTGGCGCGAAAGTCTTCTCGTTTGCGCCGTTCTGTGATGCTGCCATTCTGTCAGCCGGCCATGCTGCCGATGGAGTTGCATGGACGGAGAACGGCCACTGGTCGCTGTCGACATATTACCGTCCCGTGTCCACGTGGCTGTCGAGTGCCGCACGACTGTTTCCTGCCGTTGAAGACACCAACAGCGCTATCACTGACCTCGCCCTGCAATGCGTCGAACAGACGGGAATGGGACTTGACGACAAGCCTGACCTGCTGAACGTCGTTTATGAGGACCGCCGCCACAATGTACAGGGGAAGTCGGAGGACGACCTGCTACTGGAGGGTTACCTGAGCCTTGACCGCAACGTAGGACGCTTAATCAAGGGTATCGAACAGCGTCTCGGACGCGAACGCGTGCTCTTTGTCGTGACGGGAAGCGGCTACTGCGACGAGACGGAGGATACGGAAAACGAGCGCTATCGCATCCCCGCAGGGACGATGAACCTCACACGCTCGGCCAACCTGCTGAACATGTACCTCGGCGCCATCTACGGTACTGACCGCTACGTTGAGACCTGCTACAAGAACCAGGTATTTCTGAACCGTGAACTGATGGACCGTCGTAACATCAATGTCGGCGAGGCACTGAAACGTTCTCAGGAGTTTCTGCTTCAGATGGCAGGAGTGCGTAACGTCTATACCAGTGACCAGCTGCTGACGAGCGACAACTACGTGCTCTACAAGACACGCAACGGTTTCTGCAAGGAGAAGTGCGGCGACCTGATGGTAGATGTCGCTCCCGGATGGAAGCTGGTCAACGAAGACACGGGAAGCACGCTTTCTCCACGTGCCGGCTATGTACCGTTCCCCATCATTTTCTATGGCGCTGACGTTGCCCACGAACAGGTAACGACGCCCGTCACCACCGACCGCATCGCACCGACCATTGCCAAGAGCATTCGCATCAGGGCGCCTAACGCGTGCGCGGCGGAACCTCTCTTTTAATAAGAAAAAACGGTTTCCCCTTTGTACTTCGGATGCAAATTCGTACCTTTGCACCCGTTTTAGGCATGTATCCGCACCTGAATGAGTGAGACAACTGCCTTTTTCCACTTATTTCGTAACAAAGAAAATTACATAAGAACATGAACTTAAACAAGATTCTGAAGTCACTTTTCGGCGACAAGTCGTCGCGTGACATGAAACTCATCCAGCCGCTCGTTGAAAAGAGCAAATCGTTCACCCCCATCGTGGAGAAGATGAGCAACGACGAGCTTCGCGCCCGCACCAAGGAGATACAACGGCAGGTACAAGACGCTGCCCGCGAACAGAAGGAGCAGATAGCACAGTTGAAGGCAACCATCGAGGATACTCCTATTGATGAGCGTTCCGACATATTCAACAAGATAGACAAGCTCGAGAAGGAGGCTCTGGAGGTCTACGAGAAAGCACTGGACGAAGTGATGTTCGAGGTCTTCGCCATCGTGAAGGATACGGCACGCCGCTTTGCCGAGAATGAAGAGACCGTCGTCACCGCCACTGACTTCGACCGCGAACTGGCTGGCGACCCCAAGAAAGACTTCATCACCATTGACGGCGACAAGGCCATCTACCACAATCACTGGACAGCCGGCGGCAACGATCTGAAGTGGGAGATGATTCATTACGACGTGCAGCTGTTCGGTGGCACCGTGCTCCATCAGGGAAAGATTGCCGAGATGGC
>CAMHIM010000044.1 GCA_946185225.1 uncultured Prevotellaceae bacterium | reverse complement strand
TAAGTATATTGAGCAAATCTTCCGTGCTATTAACGGTTTGTGGGATTTTTAGCAATAATGAAGTTATGAAGTTAAGCCAGATGTTTTTGAAGTGGGCTCGGGGCTTTGACTTAGAATCTTACGCCCACCGATGCGTTGATGTACCAGTCGTTCAGATGGCCTCGCATGGCTTTGTGCCTGTAGTTGAAGTTGTTGAACTGCCCGTTGGCGTTGACGAAGTAGCGGTCCCAGTTGTAGGTGACGGAGAGGCGTGTGGTGAAGTTCAGGGCGATGCGGTTGTTGCGTGAGTGCGTGCCGGTGCTCCTTATCTCGTACTCGTCTGAGAAATCATAGCTTACATCATCGTCTGTTCCGTCATTTTCTTTCTCCGACTGGATTTCCCGGAGGGTCATTTCTAAAAGGTGCGCATTCGCCACCTCCTTGAAGTTGCTGTCGTAAGTGTTGATGCGGGTGCGGTTCACGACAGACACCATCGGCATCGCCATCGCACTGATGAGCCATCCCCTGGCAGGCACGAGGTTGTAGGCATAGCCGGCGCCCACACTCAGCTGATACTGCCGCAAACGCCCGATACCGTCCATCCAGTAGATGAGCTCGGCACTCCGTGGGTTGCTGTAGTCGAAGTCGGAATAGTAGCCCATCAGTCCTGCGACGGGTGAGCCGGCCGAACGGGCCTGGATGGTCTTCTGGTTGTAGGCGGCGGCGTAGGAGAACTTCCTGTGGTTGAAGATGTAGAAGCCGTCGAAAATCAGGGTCTTGATGGAGATGGGCGAAGACATCTCTTCCTTTTCTGCGTAATCCCATGCGTAGGGGTCACCGACATCCTCAAACGTGACGTCCTCTGTCTCCTCGCCGTCTTCCGAAGGCGCTCTGCCCTGGACTGCTCCCGCATAGTGCGTTCTCGCCGTCTTCGTCTTGTACTTGTGCCAGCGCAGGTTCAGGGCATACCTGCTGCCCGTGCCCTTCAACGAGATGTTCTGGCTCTTGTCTCCCCCTACGGGAAAGGAGCAACTGACACTCAGGCCCTTATAGCCTACCTTCACACCGAGTGAGGTGGACACCCTGGTCAGGAAGCGGGGGTCGGTGGCCATGTCGCCCACGCCCTTGATGAAGGGCATCAGCCCCTCTCCGTCGAACAGTTCTGCTCCATCCACGACGGAGTGCATCTGCAGGTCGGTCTGTGACACACGGCTCTTGACGCTGACCTGCCAGGGGTATTTGGGAGCCTTGACATAGTTGGTGTCCACTCCGTGCGTCACCGCCTTGTCGGCCAGCGACCTGGCTTTCCGTAAAAGGCCGTGCGTCTCAATGCTCACCTGTGCCCTGCCGACGGAAACGGCCAGCAGGACGCAGAGGCAGGTGACGAAACACCTGCTCACGGCGTAGCTTTTGGTTGTATAGGTATCCTTCATTATTTGCTAAAACACAGGGACATATTCGCTACAAAGTTACGAAAAAAAACGGAGAATCCCGCACGCGTACAAAAAAAAAAGAAAAATTCTTGTTCTATGTCAATGATGGCGGCCGGAGTCACCTCAGTAAAAATTTATGAAATATATTTACAATAGTCCTCGCAAAACGGGCCTCGGCAGTTGCGAGGCGTGCCCTCGGCGATTTTGACCCCATTTTTGAGGGTTTTTGTATACGGCTGATTTTCTGCGACTTACAGATTGTTGCGATTTTTCACGTCGGACTTAGGCTTTGGAAAACGGCATCTTTCGGGTCGAAAGGTGCCGTTTTCTACCCTTGAAGATGCCGGGTTAAGCGGTGCATCTCGGCGGCTTCGGACAGATTCAGACCGACGAAACTCTCCGTTTTCTCTGTCGGAATGTTCTGTTTTACCGATTTCGGGTCCGGCTTCTCTCCGACCGTCATGAAAAAACACCTCCCCGAGAGGCTGGAAGACATCGCAGGGAAGTGTTAAATTCTTGCTATTTTTCTTGACAAAATCGTGTTTCGTCAGAACACCATGCTGTTCGTGGGGTAGCGATACCAGTCGAGGGCCTTGGTATGGTCCGAGGCCCACTCGCCGAAGGAGTGCTTCTCACGCATGTAGGCCCCGAAGGCGGCCCCGTTGGTGTAGGAGCCCAGCCGCTGGCCCTCGACGGGGTAGCGGAAGGCACCCTCGGGGATGACGAAGCCCCACGGGAGCGCTTGGACGTTCTTGTTGAGCTCGTACTTGTTGAGCACCTGGTCGCCACGGCACGCGTAGACAGCATGCAGCTCGAAGTAGACGGAGTTGTAGTTCACGATGATGAAGGGGTCCAGACGGTCGAGCATCAGGGTCTTCAGCTTCTCGGGGCTGCGGAAGGTGACGATGTAGGTGATGGTGCGCGGCTCGGCAAGGTCGGCCGTATAGCTGGTGGTCTTGGTGACGTTGTGCAGGATGCGGTCTATCATGCCCGTCTCCGAGACGGCGCCGTTGCCCATGGCCCAGTAGGCATCATGGAAGAGGTTGACGACAGCCTCGCCCTTGAGTCCCTTCAGCAGCAGCTTGTCGCTGCTTATCATGCTGGTGGCAGCCAGCGTGTAGCCGTCGTTGAAGGTCTCGCCGTTCTCGGTGGCTACGCTCTCGATGTCGTCGTAGTTGCAGCCCACCAGCCGCATGGCCGCCGCCACGTTGTCCGTCGTACCGACGGCAGCCAGCGTCACGTTGAGCAGCAGCTGCCTGTCGGACACCTGCTCACGGGAGATGCGCAGCACCACGTCGTTGTAGTCGTAGTCCTCAGAAAGGGGGTAGTCGTCCTCGAAACAGTAGGTGAACACCTGACTGCCCAGCAGGTTGTCCCTGACGGCGACGCGCGTGCTCAGGGGACTGGAGAAGTCCACCGCGGGACGGTCCGCCGTGAAGCGGTCAATGGTGTAGCGCCCGTCGGCGTCAAGGAGGGCCGCATAGAAGGTGGTGAGCGACAGAGGGGCTACGAACGGCACGTCGGCAACGTCGCCGTCAGACAGCTCCTGGCTGGCCAGCACGACGGCACCGCTGCCCGACACCGGGTTGGCCGTCCATATCTCGACGCGCCGCGTGCCGACGGCTACGGAACCGGCATCGACATGCACGCTGTAGCTGGCCGTCAGACACCAGTCGTGGCTGGTGTCAATATGGTCGATACGCTGCTGGTGCCGCAGGGCCTCCTCGTAGGCTTCCTCATCGTAATAGTCCGTACTGCATGCCGTCAGCAGGAATACGGCCGACAGCAGCGTCGCGTAAAGAGTCAGGTGTCTCATTGTCGTCTGAAGTGTTTAGGTGGTCAAAATTACGAAGTTTCTCACACATACAAGACAATTATTCCGTATGTTTTTGAGTTTTTAACATATCAAACTACCTTAATAAAAATATTTATACTAATTTTGCAACATCGAATTCGACATAATGAAGTTACGTAACACTATGATGAAGAAATCTATACTAAAAGGAGCTGCCGTGTTAGTCCTGGGCGGATTGACGGCCAGCTGCTCCCACGACGAGTTCGAATACTCCTCCGTCGTGGAACAGAAAGTAAAGACCTACGAGGCCACCTTCAAGGAAGTCTACGGGAAAATCGACCCCGCCCAGACATGGGGCTTCGACTACACCAACGTCACCACCAGAGGCGCCTACCCCAATGCCAACAACTGGGGCACACAGGGCGTGACCGGCTCCGAGCAGCCCTACATCGTGCCGCAGCCGCTCACCGACGCCCAGAAGGACAAGGTGCGCCGCTGGTTCCAGCAGCACAAGAACCCGCAGGGAACGGCCATCCACTACACCGACTTCTTCGTGCAGCAGGTGTACAAGGGGCACACCAACCTGGACGGAGCCAACAGCGACTGCCTGGAGGAGTACACCGCCGGCAACAACACCACCGTCATCGGCTCCAACCAGATGGACTACCTGACGGCCGGACTCGTCACCTATGCCGACAACACACAGGGCTACGACCACATCTACAACTACAACGGCGCCACCTACAGCGGCGGTGCCAAGAACATCGACGTCTGGGACGGCACACTGACCAACCCCGACGACTGGAACTCCAAGGTGTACCACAGCGACCAGATCATGCTCATGATGCAGTCCAGCACCGAGAGCTTCGGATTCCACAGCTCACAGGGCAGCGTGGAGCACCACAACAAGTACGTCATCATCCCCGGTGACATCATCCAGCAGTGGGACACCTCGCTCACCGACGCCAGCGGCGAGAACGCCGACGTCTCGGGCATGTGGTTCGTTGGCTTCGACTACGAGGCACTCCTGGAGAACGACACCCAGACCAACAAGTTCTGCATCTATCCCAACACTGCCGACAGCCCCAACGCCGTGGAGATAGCCAACACCGGCGGCATGAAGGCCGTCATCGGCGCTGCCGACGGCTACTACAGCGACTGGATTGTACGCATCACGCCGGGCATCCTCAAGGGCAGCGTCAACATCCCCGTCGACCAGGGCGAGGTGTCGGACGACCGCACCACCATCGTCACTACCGTCTACCACTACGAGTCGAGCCAGCTCGTCGAGCAGGGACGCGTCTTCTGTGAGGACCTCGGTAAGATAACAACCAACGACCTCGACTTCAACGACGCCGTCTTCGACGCCTACATCTACCGCGTGACGCCCGTCACCCGCACCGTCATCGCGGAAGACGGCGAACTCGTGTCGGACATCAGCGTTAACGGAACACCCTTCTACCGCTCCACCATCGTCCTGCTGGCAGCCGGCGGCACACTGCCCCTCTCCATCGCCGGCAGCTACGAGGTACACGACGTGCTGGGCAACAACGCCACCAACACCATCATCAACACCATCACCGACGCCAGCGGGGCCTACCGCAACGTGTGGACCACCCACGACCCCGTCGTCCTCGGCACCAACTTCAGCTACTCCAGCATCGTCGAAATCCCCGTCCGCGTGCTGTACTCCAGCGGCGAGACCCTCGAACTCACCGCCGCACAGGGGTGGGCACCACACAAGATTCTCGTACCCATCGGCACCAAGTGGGCCAAGGAGCGCGTCAACATCGCCAACGCCTACACCAACTTCCTCGACTACGTAGGCTCCTCGCAGAACTTCTGGGAAGGCAACATCGTAGCGGCCAACATCTACAGCCACCCCGCTGACACCTACCAGCCACTGGCCACCGGCAGCACCACCCTGCAGCTCGTCAGCACCGAAGGACCTACCACCACCTACCGCGACAACGGCTCCACGACGTCAGGAGGCTACGAAGGAGAAACCGTGCTCTCACGCAGAAGATAACACTATGTCTAACGCTTTAACACGCTTGAACAACATATGAAGACGAGAAATCCATTCAAGATATTCCTGACGGCCATGACACTGGCTGCTGCCGTACAGGCACAGGCCAGCATCTGGAGCATCACGTTCGACGACAAGGTGTCCACCGACAAGACTAACGTCAACATCTCGGAAACCGTAGCCACCATCGGCGGCGTCACCATGGGAACAGCCTCGTGGGGAAACATCACCGAGAACGAAGTGTGGAGCGGCAACTCCGGCAACAACTGGAACGCCATTGACCTCTCACTGGCCGACCTCACGAAGGCAGGAGCCGAGGCCGGCAAGAAAATACGCTTCTATGCCACCATCAGTAACGCCAGCGACTACGCCCTGCAGTTCCAGGCAGGATGGGGCGCCGGACTGGGCAACACCGACTGCTTCAGCGACTGGGGCGGCACCGACAACAAGATTACCCAGAACCACCCTTCCTTCTACAAGGTTGAGTGCTTCGAACTGACCATCGGCAGCAGCCTGCTCAGCTCACTGAACGAGGGAACACCGCTGAAGGTCGTCAACTGGGGACTCAACATCACCCGCATCACCATTGCCAGCGGGACCGGCGGCTCCCTCGGCTCGAAGTTCGTCCTGCAGACAGGTACCACTTGGCTGCTGCGCAACAACAACCAGGGACTCTATTCTATGAACGGCGGAGCACGCTCCTTCGGTCTGCTGGACTGCAAGGCCGGACAGCTGATAACCATCAACGCCTCCCTGAACCCCAACCCGCAAACCAACGTCACCCTCAAGGCGCAGGACGGCAACAACTACAAATACCTGGTGACGGCTGACGGCGGCGTACGCTTCAATCCCGACCGCTACATCTACATCCACAGCATCACCATCGACCCCACCTACGCCGTCAACTACAAGATTGACGGTACCGTGGTCAAGACAGAATACCTGGAGGCCGGCGAGACCATCACCCCCTACACGCCCGACCCACGCGCCCACTACACCTTCGCCTGGGGCTACTACCCCGGGACGATGCCCGCCTACGACATCACCATCGAAGGTACCTACACCGCCATTCCCACGCATGCACTCACGCTCTACGTTGACAACAAGCAGTACGGCGAAAGCCTGCAGGTAGAGGAAGGGGCCACCATCGAACTGCCCGACATGGCCGAGCGCACCGGCTACACCTTCGCCTGGAGCGACCACCTCACCACCATGCCCGGCTACGACTATGGCGTATACGGCAACTACACCGTCAGACAGTACACCCTGACCTACACGGTCGACGGCGAGGAGTACAAGACATACCCCGTCAACTACGGCGCCACCATCTACGCCGAGCAGTACCCCTACAAGGAGGGATTCACCTTCAGCGGATGGTCAGGACTGCCCGAGACGATGCCCGCCGAGAACGTCACCGTCACCGGCACCTTCTCCAAGACCGTCGTACGCCACACCATCTCCTACGTCCTTGACGGACAGGCCTACGGCGAACCGCAGCAGCTGGAGGAGGGCGAGGCCATCACGCCGCCGGCAGACCCGGCAGCCCGCGAAGGCTACGTCTTCAGCGGATGGCTGAACGTGCCCGTAGTGATGCCGGCCTATGACGTCACCATCTACGGCAACTTCACCAAGGAGAATACCTACACCACCCTCAGCGTGGGCAGCACCGGCTACAACACCTTCGTGTCGGCCGACAAGAACATCTACTTCATCGGCAACGAGGCCATCAAAGCCTACATCGTCACCGCCACCAGCACCACACAGGCCACGCTGAGACAGGTGACAGGCTACATCGCCAGCGGCACTCCGCTCATACTCATCGGCAACGCCAACACATCGGCACAGTTTGAGACCGTCGACAACGGCATCAGCTACGACGACAACCTGCTGGTCGGCGTCACCGGCAGCAGCGTTACCATCAATGCCGCCAACAAGTACGTGCTCGTAGAAAAGGAGGACGGCGTCAAGTTTGCCGACACCGCCAACCGGCAGGCCGTCGTGCCCGCGGGCAAGGCATACCTCCAGGCTCCCGCCAACGCCAGCCGTTCGTTCGCCATCGTCTTCGAGAACAGCGAGACAACAGGTATTGACGCTGCGCCAAATGATAAAGGGAAAATGATCAATGACAACGTTATCTATAACCTCAGCGGAAAGCGCGTCGCACAGCCCCGCCGCGGAATCTACATCGTCAACGGAAAGAAGATGTACATCAACAAGTAAACGACAACAAGACAGACAACAGATATGAGAAGAAACATGAGCAATATCCTCAAGGGCGCTGCCGCCGTTGTACTGACAACAGCCTTCACAGCATGCTCCCACGACATGGATTACTACAACCCCGGAGACGCTGCCGTAGACACATACAACAAAATCTTCGTCAAGACGTTCGGCCAACCGCACAAGGAACAGACATGGGGTTTCGGAGAGACCACCACACGAGGCATCACACGCAGTCAGGCCGCTCCTGCCGTCCCGCACATCAACAAACCGCTGGACGAGGACTCCGTAGCACGCTACCTGCTGACAGCCAAGGAGCCTGATGCCACCAACGTCAACGACAACTACGACAACGGACACATGCAGGAAGAGGTGAATACATGGATTGAAGGAAAGAAACTGATGATTCAGTTCACCACCACCATGTACACCGCCTCCGGCGACGACTACACCTGGAAGGAAGAGTGGGTCACACCCTACCAGACAGGCAACTACAGCAAGTACGGCGTCAGCACCTACGACGAGGCAACACCCATCGTCAAACAGCTGCTCGACAACAACGGACACAGCAACTGGTATGTCGTGACACAGCAGGCCACGGAGGGACACTACGAGACGACACCGGCCAGATGGGTCAGTGACGAGACCTACGTGCGACGCTTCAAGATTACCGGTACCTACAACGGAACCATCGGCGTGGCCGCCTCAGAGGGACTCACCGATAACGCCATACGCTCCAATGCCGAACGTACCATCTTCGTCACCGGCACATGGAACATCACGGACAACCAGCGCATCGGAAGCCTCGGCAAAATCGTCATCGCCAACGGAGGAACGGTGAACGTCGCCGAGGGCGTCATGCTCAACATGGTCAACCAGGCACAGCTCATCGTACTGCCCGGCGGAAAACTGACGGGCAACGGCACCGTGGAAGTGAACAACGGCAACGCCGTAGGACAGGAGAACTACAACGGCGGAACCATCGACGTCGCCGTCTTCAACAACAACTTCGGAAAGTTCTACAACTACGGCAAGTTCCTGGTCACCGAATACCGCGGAGGAGCAAAGGAGAGCAACTTCTACAACCACAGACTCGTCAGCATCAAGCACACGGGACTGGGCAGCGAAACCCCCAACGCACGCATCTTCAACGCCTGCCAGTGGTACTGCGAAGGCGACATGCGATGCCGTAACTACGAAGGCATACAAGGCTCGGCATTCATCGTCGGCGGACAGCTCATGGTCAGCAGCAGCGAGGACGGCACCGACACACCGACCTACTTCTCGCTCGACAACGGCGCACTCGTCAAGGTGGGCTCACTCTACAACAACGGAACCAGCTGGAGCGGACCCGAAGAAGGATGGGCTGCACTGGAAATCGACAACCAGATAGACTACCTGAACTGGCAGCAGGACGCACCGGAAGACGGAGGATACTTCGAAAACAACATCTACGTCAAGTGCGGAACATGGGACAACATCCCGACCGGCAACGGCTTCCAGGCAGGAGAGACGGCTACTGCCGACTATAAGTTCTGGAACGTCGTCGCCAACTGCCGCGGCAACAACAACGTGACGAAGGTCAACGACGGCAACAACGAACTGCTGCCCGCCGACGATGACTTCGTACTCGGACAGGCAGGATGTACGCCGGGCTTCACCGGTGACATCCCACAGGAGGAGACCTGGGGCGACTGGCTCTGCGTCATCGCCGAGGACCTTTCCGTCACTACCCTCTCTGACTTCGACTTCAACGACGTCGTCTTCGACGTGCGCATCAACAGCACAAAGACCAAGGCCCAGATTAAGCTGAAGGCTGCCGGCGGCACACTGCCCCTCACCGTTGGATGGAGCGGAGCCGAGGGAACAAGCTACACAGACTATGAGGTCCACAACCTCTTCGGCGTTGCCACCAACGTCATGGTCAACACACATGCCAGGACCGGCGTCGACGGAAAACCCTATGTCACGAAGACACTCAACGGAACCTTCAACAACCCCAACGACGTGAAGGTCATGGTGATGAAGAGCGGCGAGTGGGTGGAGATTACCGCACACAAGGGCAAGCCCGCCAGCAAGCTGGCCGTCAGCACCGAATACGTGTGGTGCAACGAGCGCGAGAACATCAACGACCGCTATGCTAACTTCAGCAAATACGTACAGGAGAACACCCTCACCGAGTGGTGGAAAAACGAGTAGACCGGCAACAGGGCACGTAAGAGCCTTCTGTTAAAAAAAGATAAAAAAGTACGAGAGGTTGTCCTTCTTGTACTTTTTTATTGTACCTTTGCGAACAGAATTGTAGAGAATACACCAAATCCATTAACAAAATTTCTTAAACATGAAAAAGTATTTGATGATTGCAGTTGCAGCCCTTGCTTTCGCAAGCTGCGCCAATGAGGACGTTTACGATCCAGATGCAAAGACCAAGGAGAAGGAAGCCAAGTATCAGGCTGTCTTCGAGGCAGAGTTCGGCAAGATTGCCAAAGGTGTGAACTGGGGCTTTGAGGCCCAGAAGGGTTACTTCAGCAAGGATGGCAAGTGGATTTCCGCTACTACCCGTGGTGTTGACGACAATGCCAACATGTGGGGAAGCTATGTAGATGTTCCCAAGCCGCTGACCGAGGCACAGAAAGCAAAGGTGATGGAGTACTTCAACACCTTCGACAATCTCCAGGGCATCTCCATCAACTGGTGCGACTTCTTCGTACAGCAGGTAGGTTCTTCCGAACTGGGACAGCCACACATGAACCAGCTGGTATGCGGCAACGAAGACCTGAGCAAGGCAGACCACGTCCACAACTTCAATGATGCCAACGCTGGTTGGAAAGAACCCGTGCTCTATGCTGACGGCACCACCGGCAAGGACAAGATAAACTTCATCACCGACGGCGCCACCCAGAAGTGGGGCTGGCACAACTCGCTGGAGGACGGCGACTCCGAGACCGGACACTGGTACTACAACTTCGTCATCATTCCCGGCGACTGGATTCAGGAGTGGAACAACGAGGGTGGCGACGATGCCGACGTATCGGGCATGTTCTTCGTAGCCTTCGACTACGAGTGCCATGGAACGACTGCGGAGAAGAAGATTAACGCTGACGGATTCTATAACGACTGGGTAGTCAGAGTCAACCCGGGTGAGTACCTCCAGGCACAGCGCGTGTTCGTCGAGGACCTGAAGACCGGCGACCTGGACAAGGTGACAAGCACCGACTGGGACTTCAACGATGCTGTCTTCGATGCCTTCATCAACTATAACCAATACTGGCACGACGGTGACTACGCTGTCATCACCGTCCGCGCAGCCGGCGGCACCCTGCCCCTGACCATTGCCGACCAGGAGGTTCACGGTCTGCTGGGTGAGGCCACCAACATCATGATTAACACCAACGCCACTGTCGGCCAGCACAAGGACGGCGTCATCCCCGTACAGTTCCGTATCCCTGCCAGCCAGATTACATCTAACAACGCCAAGGACATCCCCGTCTTTGTCAACGGCAGCACCGAGCTGAAGGCCGAGCAGTCCGCCGCCACCCAGAAACTGGCAGGTCCGACAAGCGTTCAGTGGGTCAACGAGCGTAACAACATCAAGACCGTATTCAGCAACTTCGTTCCCTTCTGCCAGAAGAAGACCGAGAAGTGGTGGGAGTAATCACATCAAATACTATCATAATTTTGCAGAGAGGGCGTCCGTGTGAACGGGCGCTCTTTTTTCATCTTTTACTTGGTGGAAAGCGTGTTTTTGCCTACCTTTGCAGTCACTATGGTACTCAATTACATCTGGATAGCCTTTTTCCTCGTGGCCTTCTGCATCGCGCTGGTCCGTCTGCTGTTCCTCGGCGACACCAGCGTCTTCCCTGCCATGATGGACTCCACATTCTCGTCTTCCAAGACCGCGTTTGAAATCTCCTTAGGACTAACCGGCGTCCTGTCGCTCTGGCTCGGCATCATGAAAATCGGCGAGAAGGGCGGTATCGTCAACCTGCTGGCCCGACTGCTCAGTCCCGTCTTCACACGTCTGTTCCCCGACATCCCCAAGGGTCACCCCGTCACGGGCAGCATCTTCATGAACATTGCCGCCAACATGCTGGGACTGGACAATGCCGCCACCCCCCTGGGACTGAAGGCCATGGAGCAGATGCAGGAGCTGAACACCAAGAAGGACACCGCCTCGAACCCGATGATTATGTTCCTGGTGCTCAACACCAGCGGCCTGACGCTCATCCCCGTGAGCATCCTGGTGTACCGCGCCCAGATGGGAGCCGCCCAGCCGACGGACATCTTCATCCCCATCCTGCTGGCCACCTTCTTCTCTACCCTGACCGGCATCATCGTCACCTCCCTCTACCAGCGCATCAACCTCATCAACCGCACGATGCTGCTCACCCTCGGTGGCGCATGCGCGCTGATAGCCGCCATCATCTGGGGCTTCTCACAGATGGAGCCTGACACCATGAACACGGTGAGCACGTCGGCAGCCAACATCCTGCTGATGACCATCATCGTCGGTTTCATCGTGGCCGGCATGCGTAAGAAGGTGAACGTCTACGACGCCTTCATCGAGGGTGCCAAGGACGGCTTCACCACCGCCGTGCGCATCATCCCCTACCTGGTGGCCATCCTCGTCGGCATCGGCGTGTTCCGTGCCTCGGGAGCCATGGACATGCTCATCGGCGGCATCCAGTGGTGCGTCGAAGCCACCGGCATGAACAGCGACTTCGTCGGTGCGCTGCCCACCGCCCTGATGAAGCCCCTCTCGGGCAGCGGTGCCCGCGGCATGATGGTCGACGCCATGCAGACCTTCGGAGCCGACTCCTTCGTAGGCCGCCTGTCATGCATCTTCCAGGGCTCTACCGACACTACCTTCTACATCCTCGCCGTCTACTTCGGCTCGGTGGGCATCAAAAATACCCGCCATGCCGTCAGTTGTGGATTACTGGCCGACCTGGCGGGCATCATTTCCGCTATCGCTATCTGCTATATGTTCTTCGGGTAACGCGTCCCCGTTCGCTTACATGTCAACCACAACCTTAACGTCGTAGTTGGCATTGCCGTCGGCATCGGTGAGAATCTTCACCTTGCCGCGGTTCGCACCGCTGATGGGAACCCAGGCAACAACGGTCTTGTTGTCTGTGGTGGTACACTGGTACTTCAGCGACATGTTAGCGGCCTCGAAGTGAACAGCCTCCATCTTGGTAAACATCGACTGCCATGCAGAAGCCTGGCTCCAGTCAAGGGTGATGTACTCTGCCTCGTCCTTCGACAGGTCACAGAGGTAGAAGCCCTGACTCGTAGCCTCCGAACAGGCGATGCCCTCGACATACATATTGTAGTTGTCGTTGTAGTGCTGGGGCAGCGCACGGGTGTTAATGGTGCCTTTCACCGGGTCGAAGGTACTTATCTGGCCCGACCAGCTGTTGGTGTAGTCCTGCGAGAAGAACGTAAACGTAGCGTTGTCACTGACATAGCCCACGCCGAAGAACTTGTCGTCATCGAAGCCCACCGACGTCTCCATCTCGGTAATCTTGTCACCAACGGAGGCGGTATTGCCCGAGACGTTCACCTTGTAGAAACTCAGGATATTGGCACCAGGGTTGGCATCGCCGCGGTGGTAGTTGCGCACGGCGTACACCTTACCGGCCAGCGAGATGGCCGACCAGTACACCTCTCCATCAACATTCTCCGTAGGAGTCTGCAGGGGCACCATCTGACGGGTCTGCGTAAAGTAGAAGTAAGGCGTAGGACGGTGCTGGCCGTCACTCTTGATGAGGCAGAAGTTATTACCGGCAGGCAGGATGCGCGTAATGTTCTCTGAGGAGGGAATCACCTCCTGGCTGCTTAGCGTCGAGCCGCTGGCGCTAACCTTCACCACACGACCCGTCCAACCTTGGGTGCCGCGTTTGTAGCCACCTTCACGGACGTAGAAGTCGCTGCCAACGGCATGGAACCAGCCGTTGAGCATGCTCTGCGGGTTGTAGCCGTCGTCCATCGGATTAGGTGCGCCGTCAGCAGGCTCCCACTGGAAGAAGGCGCCGTCGCTCTTGCGGATGATGTAGTGGACACCATGCTGGGCGCGGTGTGCGGTGTTAAATTCGTCACGGATGGTCGTCAAGGCCTTCTTGACGCCGTTTTCAGCCATATCGCCATAGTCGGGGATTTCATAGAAGCAGTTGGCCAGCCACAGGTAGTCGTCACCCACCTTGAAGATGAAGTTAGGCTTAATCTTCAGTTTCTGCTGCACCTGCTGGATGACGGTCTGCACATCGTCGCCCTCACCCTCTTCCACCTCCAGGTTGAAGGTGTAGGACACCTCAATAAACTTGCCGTCATCAGAGACCTTGTACAAGGCATCCACCTGGGTGGCATCACCGGCGGCACGCGTAACTTCTCCTCCTCTTGTGGCCGAGGTCTTCGAGGCGACAGCCAGCGACTTGGCACCCTTGATATTGCTGCCCTTCAGGGAAACGCTGCCGAACTTGACATTACCGATGCTGCCGTCCTTGTCGTCACTCGAACATGATGCCAGGCTAATCAATGCCAGCACCATCATCCATAAATAGAAATTTTTTTTCATAGTGTTTCGTTTTTATGTTTCGTGTTTAAATTTAAGCATATAAATCTCCCCTCCCCAATTTTTTGACATTATTTAACTACATTTCTTTGTTTTGCCCTCGGTTTGTCGTACCTTTGTACAATATTATGGGAAAACTACAATCACTCGCAAAAGACACTGCTATCTACGGACTGTCAAGCATCGTCGGCAGGTTTCTTAACTACCTGCTGGTACCGCTGTACACACACTACATGCCCAAGGACTCTGGCGACTACGGCATCTCGACCAATGTCTATGCCTACACAGCACTCATCCTGGTCATCCTGACCTTCGGCATGGAGACCACGCTGTTCCGTTTCGCCAACGACACCCCGCCCCGCGAAGGGACGGCCCATCCCTGGCCTGACACGGTATTCTCCACCGCGATGACCGTCGTCGGCACGCTGACGGTGCTGTTCCTGCTGCTTGTCTTCGGCTTCATCGGCCCCCTCAGCAGCACGTTAGGCTATGCCGAGCACCCGGAGTACCTGACGATGATGGCCGTCGTCGTCGCCCTGGACGCCCTGCAGGCCATCCCCTTCAGCTACCTGCGCTTCCAGAAGCGCGCCCTGCACTTTGCCTCCCTGAAGCTGCTGTTCATCGTCCTGAACATCGGTCTGAACGTCTTCTGGTTCGTCTTCCTCGGCAAGACCAGCGTCTTCTACGTCTTCTTCATCAACCTGCTCTGCACGGGCTTCATCACCTTGTTCTTCATCCCCGACCTGCTACGCATCCGCTGGCACTTCGACGGCGGGCTGCTCAAGAAGATGCTCGGCTACTCATGGCCCATCCTGATACTGGGCATTGCCGGCATCCTGAACCAGGTGGCCGACAAGATTATCTTCCCGCTGGTCTATCCCGACCAGGCCGAGGCCAACGTCCAGTTAGGCATCTACGGTTCCTGCGTGAAGATAGCCATGATCATGGCCATGATAACACAGGCCTTCCGCTACGCCTACGAGCCCATCGTCTTTGCCAAGAGCAAGGATGCCGACAAGACCGAGTACTACGCCTCAGCCATGAAGTACTTCCTCATCTTCACCCTGCTGGCCTTCCTCTGCGTGGTAGGGTGGATGCCGGTGCTGCAGTACATCATCGGCGAGGACTACCGCGAGGGCCTTGGCGTCGTCCCCGTCGTCATGGCAGCCGAAATCATGATGGGTGTCTACTTCAACCTGTCGTTCTGGTACAAGCTCATCGACAAGACCATCTACGGTGCCTGGTTCTCGCTGGCCGGTTGCCTCGTGCTCTTCGCCGTCAACATCCTCCTCATTCCCAAGTACGGCTACTGGGCCTGTGCCTGGGGCGGTGTGGCCGGCTATGGTACGGCAATGGTGCTGAGTTACGTCGTCGGGCAGCGGAAGAACCCCATCCCCTATCCCATGAAAGATATCTGCGTCTATGTGGTTTTGACGGTCGTCCTTACCGCCGTGACATACGCCACTGCCACCCTTCCCGCATGGGCACAGCTGGCTGTCAATACGCTGCTTATTGGCCTCTTCGTGGGCTACATCATCCGTCACGACCTGCCGCTGTCGAGTCTCCCTGTCATTGGAAAGAAATTCAGAAAAAACAGATAACGATATGAAAAGAATCCTAGTCAATCTAGTATGCCTGGCAAATCTAGTCACTCTAGCCCACGCCGACGAAGGCATGTGGACGCTCTACAACCTCCCCAACGCCGTCTACGAGATGATGCGCCAGGAAGGCTACCAGCTGCCCTACGACAAGCTGTACCAGGCGGACGACGCCATCATGAAAGCCGTCGTCAACTTCTCCGGCTACTGCTCCGGCGTCGTGGTATCACCCGACGGGCTGGTATTCACCAACCACCACTGCGGCTTCGAGGCCATCCGCTCCCACAGCACCGTGGAGCACGACTACATGCTCAACGGCTTCTACGCCAAGACCTTCGAGGAGGAACTGCCCAACGAGAACATGTTTGTCTCGTTTATGGTGGAGCAGAAGGACGTGACGGGTCTGCTCGACTCCGTCGGATTTTCCAAACGCTCCGAGAATGGCTTTGGCACCTATCTTATCGACTCTCTGGAGAACGCCTTGTCAAAGGAAGCGAAAGCCGTAGACTCCACCTTGCGCGTAGAAATAAAACCCTTCTACGAGGGCAACCGTTACTATGCCACCACCTACCGCGACTTCACCGACCTGCGCCTCGTCTTCACCATCCCCAAGTCCATGGGTAAGTTCGGCGGTGAGACCGACAACTGGATGTGGCCGCGCCAGACGTGCGACTTCTCCGTCTTCCGCA
>CAMHIM010000043.1 GCA_946185225.1 uncultured Prevotellaceae bacterium | reverse complement strand
GAGCAACGCATTCGTAATGCGTGGGTCCCCGGTTCGAGTCCGGGTATCGGCTCCATATTTAAGAATAATAAGGTGTTTCCCCGGTTATGGGGAGTTTTTGTTTAAGGCGGGATTAGCACATCGGTAGTGCACGGGCTTCCCAAGCCTGGGAGGCGGGTTCGATTCCCGTATCCCGCTCTGAGAAAGGAAGTGATGAAGGGCAATAAAGAGGGGGACCAATTGAATCCAATTGGTCCCCCTCTTTATATTGGTCTCAAATGAGATTATTTTGCAGGCTGTACAGGTGCCTTGGGGGCTTCCTGCTGGGCAGCGGGGGCTGCGTCCTGTTTCTGCTGGCTTGCGCCAAAGCCGGGAAGGTTGTTGGGGTTTGTTGCAGGGTTTTCGATGCCTTCCATGACAGAGCTGGAACTGGTTGTCTGTGGAGCGACGTAGGCGCAGGCAATACTGATGACAACCATAGCGATTGCCAGACTCCATGTTGCTTTCTCAATAAAATCTGTGGTTTTGCGGACACCGCCAAACTGGTTGTAGGATGAGAAGTTGGAGGCTAGGCCGCCACCTTTAGACTCCTGAATAAGTACGATACCAATCATCAGCAATGCGGCAATGACGATAAGAATAACGAATAATGTGTACATTTTTACTGTTTTATTTTGTTGTTATTTATAATCAATTTCTGCAAGAAACGAATTTGGTCTGCAAAGTAAGCACTTTTTTTTGGATAATCCAAACTTAATCGTTGAATTATTTCCAAAGCCTTCGAATATCTGCCTTGTTTGATGTATATTCGGGCTAAGGTTTCAGTAAAGACACCTTCTTCGCCCTCATTTTCTTCATTTTCGGTATTGCTTGTCAGTTCTGGCGTAAACTGCGGTGTCTCCTTGAGGATGATTTTACCGTTGTCTTGCTCGATGAAGGTGTCAATGAGCTCTTGTCCTTTCAGTTGGGGGACCTCATTGGATAACTCTTCTTCAGAACTGGTCTCAAGCAGGTATGACACGTAGTCGACTGCAGCATCAGCTGGTGTAGGCTTCCGTCGTTCTCGTCTCTTGTTGTCTTCCTTGTCGTCTTCTGTGTCTTTGGGGATGGATTCCAGGAATGTGTCAATGAGCGAGATGGTGCGGTTCTCCTGTGTGTTGTCTTTTTCTTGACTGTCGATAGCCGTGCCTACATTAGGACGCAGTTTATAGTGGCCGGCCTCGATAAGATGAAAGAGAACCCTCCTGTCGGTAATGTAGATGGCAGCCCTTCGGAGTTCTTCATCGAATGAGGGGTCATGTAGCAGATACAGGTTCTGCAGCATGAGCAGTCGTACCGTTTGGAATTGCGGGTACAGAGCCAACATGGAGCGTAGCTCGTACAGCGTGTCGCGGTCGAGTTGTTCTGGATGTCTTATAAGCTCGGTCAGATCCATATGTTATTACCAATTAGCAACAGTTGCGTTAAATATCTGGTCGCAGATTTCCTTGACCAGTTGTGTTACCAGTTCTTCCTGAACGGAGTTGAGTGACTGTGACGATTCGTAGGAGGTACTGGCAGAAAACTGTTTTTCAAAGTCTTCGGCGTGGTTGGTGGTGTTGGAGAACCTTACGTTGACAGTCATGGTGAGTTCTGTCTGGGAGGAATAGCCTTCTGCGGAAACCGACTTGTTGCGTTGGTCGTAGCGTGTTATCTCCCCTTCTATTTTCAGGTCACCGTTCCGCTTCACCTGTATCAGTCGTGTGTGATTGGCATACTGGTCCTTTAGCTGGTTGTTAAAGATGTTAGCCATAGGTCCCCACACATAACTGGCTCGTATGGGGAAGTCTTTGATTTGTATGGTTTTGGTTTTCGTGTAGTCAATGCTTGCTCCATTGAACTTATAGCTGATGGAGCATGCTGTCAGAAGAAATACGAGACTGACGAGTGTGAATAACCATTTATTGTTTGTCCAGCCCATATTGTTTTAGTCTTCTATATAATGTACGATCGCTGATGCCTAATTCCTGTGCGGCTTTCTTCCTGTTGCCGGCATGGCGGTCCAAGGCTTTCTCCAGCATCTGCCGGTTCAGGTCGCTGAGGTTCAGGTTCTCCTGCTCCGGTGTCGGTTCAATGTACTCTTCTGCTTCTGCATCTTCGAGTGCGTGAAGCGGTCGGATAGGCTGGATGGGTTGGATGGCAGTGGTCGTCATGACATTCTGTTCGCCATTTTGCATATCTTCCATCTGTTTCTTCATGATTCCCATCTCCCGTCGCATGTCGTTTACGTTGCCGCGGAGTTCAAAGAGTATCTTGTATAGTATTTCCCGTTCGTTCTCAAAAGAGTGGTCACCTTCTTTATGGATGGTAGCGAGTTGTGTGCTTTCCTTGTCCTGAGGTATGAACTGTAGCAGAATGTCTGGTGTTATCGTGCGCTCTTTGCTCAGTATGGAAATCTGTTCTGTGATGTTCTTCAGTTGCCGCACATTTCCCGGCCACTTATATCGGGTGAGTAGGGACTTGGCCTTCTCTGTCAGCACCACCTTGTCCATGTGGTACTTCTCTGCCATCTGCATGGCAAACAGCCTGAACAGCAGAACGATGTCTTCGCCACGTTCCCGTAATGGCGGCATCTGTATGGGTATGGAGTTTAGCCGGTAGTAAAGGTCTTCGCGGAAGCGCCCTTCACTGATGGCTTGCCGGATGTTGACGTTTGTTGCAGCAACAATCCTGACGTCGGTTTTCCGTATTTCCGTTCCACCGACGGGGATGTACTCCCCAGTTTCCAGTACACGGAGCAGTCTGGCCTGTGTTGCCAATGGCAGTTCGCCGACCTCGTCCAGGAAGAGCGTTCCTTTGTTAGCTACGCCAAAGTAGCCGGGGGAGTCGCTGACGGCTCCGGTATAGGAGCCTTTCACGTGTCCAAAGAGCTCGGAGTCAATGGTACCTTCAGGGATGGAGCCGCAGTTGATGGCAAAGTATCTCTCCCTGCGTCTGGGGGAGTTGTCGTGGATAATCTTCGGAATGATTTCTTTTCCGACTCCACTTTCGCCGATGATGAGTACCGACAGGTCTGTTGGCGCTACTTGTAGGGCAACGTCAAGGACATGATTTAGCGCCTCGCAGTTTCCTACGATGTTGTAACGCTGTTTGATGGTCTGTAGTTCGGTAGTCTTCATTCTGCTGACAAAATTACATATTATTTTTGGATTATCTGCAATTCTGGCAGAAATTTATTGTTTGTCGTCTGGTTTTTTGCATTCTTCTACCTTGTTATCGAGAATGACGGCGGGTGTCCTCTCAAACTTGATGAGCAGCAGTCCGATAGCTGTCCAGATGATTTCGCGCAGTCTGACCAATAGGGCGACGAAGATGCCGGCGGCAGCCGTCATGCCCAGTCCCTCGGTTGACATGAGGAATCCTCCCTCACGCCCTCCCAGCTGAAGAGGCAGGAAGAAAAGCATGTTTGCAAACAAGGTTGTAAATGCGTATATGAGTATACATTGAACAAAGTTCACCTCAGGAGTAATGACCAGAAGGATGAACATGATTTCAAGTGTCGAGGTGATGCGGCATATCAGTTCCAGAAGTACTGCCGTGACGAAGGTCCGTGGGTTCTGGTTGTGCAGCGTAGCTATCTGCCGGTCGATTTCCGCCAGTCTTTCCTCGTTCCGTTCGAAGAATGGTTTTGCCCACCGCTTAATCATGGGGAAGTGTCTGAGAAAGCTCATACCTGTCGTTGCTATGCCTTTTCTGTAGCCTTTCAGGAAGAACCAGATAGTGGGGGCGCAGATGGCTACCACGATGGCGAGCAGTGTCCCGACAAACATGTTGACAGGCTGTGTGAAAATATAAAGGAACACAGACAGGAACCAGAACCAAAAGTGGGAGAATACGTGGGTCATGACAAACAGGATGACCGATGAAGACGCTCTTTCCGTTCCGATTTTGGGCTTTAGTGCCATAATCCTGTATGGCTCTCCTCCCATTAGGCCGCCGGGGGTGGCGTAGTTTAGGGCAAAGGCGCTGATGGTGATTTTGTAGAGCCACCAGAAGCTAACTTCTCCCTTTCGGGCTCCTTTCTGCCGGCTGATAATGAGCCACCATGAGGTGGTGTTGATGCAGTAGAGGCCGCTCCAAAGAACGAGGACTGCCAGGAACCAGTAGCCGGCACTCGTCACTCCTTCCCACACCTGGTCAAAGTCCAGCTGTGTGACCATGATAATCAGGACGATGAGGCCGAAAATGAAGAATGCGTTCTGATACTTCTTTTTCATTCTGTCTTTTCTGTGTTAGGAGCTTTCTTAAACAGGTCCTTCGCCCGTGGCTGTGCAAAGCGTACTTTCTCACTGTCATCCCGTTTCTCGTGATACAGTTTCGGGAGGGGGTTCTGAAGCGGCTCGTCATAGTTGCTACGGTTGCGGAACACATCAATGGCGGTAAAGATGGCGTGTCTCATGGCGCTGCCGTCTTCTATGCCTTGTCCGGCGATGGCGTAGTCAACTCCGTGGCAAGGTGCGGTGATAATCAGGGGTAGACCTGTCGTCAGACGAATGCTTCCTTCTGTCACAATGCTTTTGAAAGGTGCCAGTCCTTGGTCGTAATACATGGCCAGGACTCCATCGAAGCGGAGGTAGTCGCTTGTTCCGAAGATTCTGTCAGCAGCATAAGGGCCGAAAGCCTGTATCCCTTCCTGTTCCAGGGCGGCAATGGCGGGAATGATGACTTCCTCTTCCTCCTCGCCCTGCCAGCCGTCGTTTCCTGATGGCGGATTGAGCGACAGAACGGCAATGCGCGGGTTTGCTATGCGCATGTCGCGTCGCAGGGACTGGTGGAAGAGACGTGCCTTTTCGATGATTTTCTGCTGTGTAATGGCTTCTGACACTTCTTTGATAGCCACGTCCTTTGTCACCAGTGCCACGCGCAGGTTATCGTTCATGTATACGACAAGTGCCTTGGGGTCAGTGCTTTCCTGGTTGGCAGGTGCGGTTACCAATACGTCGAAAAGACCTTTCTGGTAGTCTTCCTTTGCTTTCTCGTATGAGATCCGTGCTGCTTCGGCAGACTCCGGTGTGGGCTGTCCCATGTCAACTTTCACTTCGTCTTCGATGACAGTCAGCATGTTAACACGCATATCCTTCGCTTCCTCTGCTGTCTTGATGATGCTGAAGTTGCTCTCTATCTGTAGCGTATTGCGATGGTAAGTTGCCACCTTGGGTGAGCCGTAGATGATGGGAGTACATAAATCCAGCATGGCAGGGTCTTCAAAGGCTTTCATGATGACTTCATATCCAACGCCGTTGGTATCTCCTTGCGTGATGGCTACGCGAATCTTGTTGTTTTCCATATAGTTGTTGTTATGATGGGTTTAATAGGGTTCTTGATGCTGACGGGCGGTGGTGAGAAGCCCGCATGCGGCAAAGATATCTTGCCCGCGGCTGGCCCGTATTGTCGTGAAGACTCCGTGGGCTGTCAGGTAGTCTCTCAGCGACTCCATGCGCTTCTCATCTGCACCAGGCAGGTTGACGCCGGGAATAGGGTGGAAGCGTATCAGGTTCACGCGGCACTCGAGGCCTTCCACCAGTTTGACGATTTCCCTGGCGTGCAGGGGCGTGTCGTTCAATCCGCCAAAACAGATGTATTCAAACGAGCAGCGCCGCTGATGGGTAAAGTCATACTGGCGTAGCAGGGCTACCACGTCGGCTATCGGCATAGCCTGTTCTGCCGGCATGAGCTGTCTTCGCTGTTCGTGGATGGGGGAGTGCATGGATATGGCGATGTGACACAGACTCTCGTCCAGGAAGCGCTTCAGCTTCGTTCGTACTCCAACGGAACTGACCGTGATTCTTTTAGGACTCCATGCGTATCCGTCCGGAGCTGTCAGTATCTGTGTGGCCCGCAGGACATTATCTAAATTATCCATAGGCTCACCTTGGCCCATGAAGACGATGTTAGTCAGACGGTTGCGTTCTGGCAGACTGTATACTTGATTCAGAATGTCAGCGGTGGTCAGGTTGCCCTCAAATCCTTGTTTCCCTGTCTGACAGAACAGACAGTTCATCTTGCAGCCTACTTGGCATGAGACGCAGATGGTACCTCTGTCTTGGTCAGGGATGAACACTGTCTCGACAAACATGCCGGGCGCTGTAGGTGAGGTAGCGACATTGCTGCAGCGTACAGGGAACAAGTATTTGATGGTACCGTCTTTGGAACGTTGGCAGTCCAGTGGCTCCATGACTCCTACGCAGTATTCTGCTGCTAGGCGCTCCCGGTTCTGCTTCGACAAGTTAGTCATCTCGTCGATGCTTTTTACATGGCGCTGGTATATCCAGCTGGCAATCTGTCCTCCTGTATAGGCGGGCATACCCATGTCCTGACAGAGCTTTCTCAGTTCTGCCGTAGTCATTCCGATGAGTGCTTTCTTGCCTTCCGCCATGCGTTTTGTATTGTTTTTGACGTGCAAAGGTACGTATTTTTAACGACAATTCCCTTTTTTTGCTGCATAAATAATATTAAAAGGTGGAAAACGGGTTGTTTTTCTTTTTTTTGTCGTATCTTTGCACGACGTATAACAAAAGACGTTTCTATGAAACAAAAGATAGATTGTTTCCTGCCTTGCACGGTTGTGTCTGAGACAGAACAGCTGGTTGCCCAGTTGCGCAAAAGCCTGGCGGTGCAGGATATTTTCCTGTTATGTGGTGACGGTCAGTTTTCCTTGGAAGGATGCACCACAATTCCGGCAGGGGGTCTGACCAGCAGTCAGACCATACTTTCCATCGCAGAGCATGCCCGTGCTGATTATGCGCTGTTCCTATTTAAGCAAACATCACTAACGCTGGGACAGGGAGCGTTGGAGCGTATGCTGCGGGCTGCAGTTGACACAGATGCATCAATGGTATATGCAGATCATTATGAACAGAAGGAGACGGGCGGTGAGCGAGTGGTAGAGCGTCATCCTGCCATCGACTATCAGCAAGGAGCTGTCCGTGACGACTTCGAC
Organism: uncultured Prevotellaceae bacterium; assembly: GCA_946185225.1. GTDB lineage: Bacteria > Bacteroidota > Bacteroidia > Bacteroidales > Bacteroidaceae > Prevotella. The sequence continues at coordinate 9,374 of CAMHIM010000043.1, read as the reverse complement.
TTTGGCTCCTTGTTGCTGTTCAAGACCTCTTTGCTTCATACATACGCCATGCAGGATGGAGAGCAGGACTACCGCTATGCCGGGCTCTATGCTCTGCGCCTGTTCCTGAGTCGTCAGGGGGCACTGTTCCATCTTAATGAATATCTCTACACAGAGGTGGAGACCGACCTCCGTGCCAGTGGTGAGAAGCAGTTCGACTATGTGAATCCTCGCAATCGTGAGGTCCAGATAGAAATGGAGCATGCTGCTACGGCTCATCTGGATGCCATCGGTGCCAAGGTGGACACGACGTCGCGTCTGGAGCCGGACTTCCAGGAACAGGAGTTCCCGGTAGAGGCTTCGGTCGTGATACCAGTGTTCAATCGTGCCAAGACTATTGAGGACGCTGTCAGGAGCGCCCTTTCGCAGAAAGCCAGCTTCAAGTACAACGTTATTGTGGTTGACAATCACTCCACCGACGGCACTTCCGACCTGCTGGCTCAGTTGTCTTCCGATAACCCCGACAAGTTGGTGGTCCTTGTCCCCGAGCGAACCGACCTGGGGATTGGCGGTTGCTGGAATGAGGCGGTCAACCATTTCCGCTGTGGACGTTTTGCCGTGCAGCTCGACAGCGATGACCTTTATTCTTCATCTCAGGTACTGCAAACCGTCGTTGACACGTTTTACCGTCAGAAAGCCGCTATGGTAATTGGCAGTTATCGGATGTGCAACTTCGACCTGGAAACTCTTCCCCCCGGTCTGATAGACCACCGTGAATGGACCGATGAGAATGGCCCGAACAACGCTCTCCGCATCAATGGCCTTGGTGCTCCCAGGGCTTTTTTTACTCCGTTGCTCCGTCAGGTGCAATTCCCCAATACATCTTATGGAGAGGACTACGCCTTGGGGCTTTATTTCTCCCGCCGTTATCGCATAGGCCGTATTTACGACGAACTCTATCTCTGCCGACGCTGGGGTGGTAATAGCGATGCAGCGTTGAGCGTTGAGAGGGTCAACGCCAACAACCTGTATAAGGACCGGCTCCGTACGATGGAGATTCAGGCCCGGCAGCAGATGCACCAGACATCCGCGCATGCCGACGAACAGTCTTCGTGGCAACGCTTCTTTGAACGCCAGCTGACGGTGTGGCCGGAGGCGCGTGAACGCTATCGTCAGTTGCGTCATGTGCAGACCCGTGAGTTGGTGGCCGATGGCTTTACGCTGGAAGCCCAGTGGAATCCAGCCCGTATCCATTCTACAGGGGCCAAGATTGATGCCCGTTCCATTGCGGAACGCCCTTGTTTCCTGTGTACGAAGAATCGTCCGGTCCAGCAGATGAAACGTATTGTTGATGGACAATATGAACTACTGGTCAACCCGTTCCCCATCATGCCGGTTCACTATACATTGCCTACGCTGAAACATCAGCCCCAGCGCGTGAAGACCCTTTATGGCGAGATGTACCGTTTACTGTCAGCTAATCCGGAACTGACCATTCTCTATAACGGACCGCAGTGTGGTGCTTCGGCACCGGACCACGCCCACTTACAGGCTGTTACGACAGGACTGCTACCGCTGCAGAAGTCGTGGAAGCGACTCTCCAGCGACCTTCAGGAGGTTGTCTCATTAGGCGAAGATGAAGGCATCTATCGTCTGACGGGCTATCCTGCCTCGTGCTTCCTCATTCGCAGTCGCTCAGCGCAGACCGATGAACAGTTGTTCCGCCGGTTGTATCAAGCACTGGGGGGCGAAGAACCCATGATGAACATTATAGCCTGGCAGTCAGCCGGCGTCCATCTCCATGTTGTTTTTCCCCGACGCAAGCACCGGCCGGCATGTTACACGGCAGAAGAGGAGGCCCGTTTTATTGTCAGTCCGGGAGCAGTCGACATGGGTGGTCTGCTGATTACTCCTCGTGAGGAAGACTACCGGCGTTTGACACCGGATGTCGCCTTTGGTATCCTGCGTGAGGTTTCATATACGGAAGCACAGATGGCCGAAACTATTCAACGGTTACAGTCTGGTCGTCAATCATCCCACTCGTCCACTGTGGCCTCGACGGAACCATTTGTTACCGTAGGCATTGTCAGCGCACAGAAAATTGTATTCTCCTTGAACGACGTTTATACTGCAAAAGGAGAACAGCTTCAAGGTGAGCAGGTGGTAGAACTTAGCGAAGGTGGACTCCTGTGGCGTGGGCAGCAGTATCGTGAGTTGCTCTTCTCTCCCCAGACAAAGTCAGCCTCATTCTCCTTGCAGGATGTTACGATAGGTGTCAATTTCCATTGGGAGCGCAAGGAGACGCAAACTTTCAACGGAGCTTTGCGACTCGTTGTCGATGCCGACCAGATTACCGCCATCAACGAGCTGCCGGTTGAACAGTATCTGACGAGTGTCATATCCAGTGAGATGTCTGCTACCAGTAGTCTGGAGTTCTTGAAGGCCCATGCAGTCATTAGCCGTTCGTGGCTGTTGACGCAGATGAAGAAGCGCCAGCAGAGTGGAACACAGAACGGATTCTTCTCCTTCAGCAAGAAGGACGACGAGATTATCCGCTGGTATGACCGTGAAGACCATACCATTTTTGACGTATGCGCCGATGACCACTGTCAGCGTTATCAGGGCATTACAAAGCAGAGCAGCAGCACTGTCGAGAAAGCTATTCGCGCCACTCGCGGACAGGTGCTCATGTACGATGATGAACTCTGTGACACGCGCTTCTCGAAATGTTGTGGCGGTCGTACGGAGGAGTTCCAGTATTGCTGGGAGGACACCCCGAAACCTTATTTGGTGTCCTTCGAGGATCCTTACTGCAATACCAGTGACAGGCATATCCTCTCCCAAGTGCTCAATGCCTATGACCAGGAGACGCCTGACTTCTACCGGTGGACCGTCGAGTACACACAGGAGCAGTTGTCAGAACTGGTCTGCCGGAAGCTAAAGGACGACCTCGGTGTCATCACTGACCTCATTCCTTTGGAGCGTGGCAGGAGTGGTAGGATATGGAAACTCAAGATAGTGGGAACCAAGAAAACGATGACCATTGGCAAGGAACTGGAGATACGCCGTACGCTTTCCGAGACCCATCTGTATAGTTCTTCCTTTGACGTAGAGCGTCGTGGCGACCGTTTCATCCTCCATGGGAGCGGTTGGGGACATGGCGTTGGCTTATGCCAGATAGGAGCTGCTGTGATGGGCGAACAGGGAAAGAACTATAAGGAAATACTGCTGTTCTATTATCGTGGAGCAGAGATAAAGAAAATATATTAGACAATATGGAAGTAAAACTAAAGAAAATATATTAGACAATATGGAAGTAAAACGCTCTCCCTGGAGTTGGGTGCCAACTCTCTATGTGGCAGAAGGTCTGCCTTATGTGGCCGTCATGACTATCTCGGTAATTATGTACAAACGGCTGGGTATCTCTAACACTGATATTGCCCTGTATACAGGCTGGCTCTATCTGCCGTGGGTCATCAAGCCCTTCTGGAGCCCGTTCGTTGATTTGGTGAAGACTAAGCGGTGGTGGACGGTCACCATGCAGTTTGTCATTGCCGTCGCCTTTGCGTGTATCGCCTTCTCCCTGCCGACGTCTCTATTCTTCCAGTTGTCGTTGGCAGCCTTCTGGCTTGTGGCCTTCACCTCTGCCACCCACGACATTGCGGCCGACGGCTATTATATGCATGCCCTTGATGACCACGAGCAGTCGTTCTATGTGGGCATCCGCAGCACTTTCTATCGCATTGCCACCGTTGCCGGACAGGGGCTGCTGGTCATCCTGGCAGGATGGCTGGAGACCAGCATGGATAATATTCCTTTGGCGTGGACAGTCACATTCGTACTGCTCTCAGGTCTTTTCCTGTTAGCCTCGTTCTATCACATGTACATTCTGCCCCGTCCTGCTACCGACCATGCGGCAGCCGACGTTACGCCGTCCACCATCCTGCGTGAGTTTGCGGAGACCTTTCGTACATTCTTTGCCAAGAAAAACGTTTTGGTGGCAGTCCTCTTCATGCTGCTCTACCGTTTACCGGAGGCCCAGTTGGTGAAGCTCATCAGTCCTTTTATGCTTGACCCCGTTGAAAAGGGCGGGCTGGGACTGACAACGAGTGATGTAGGGTTCGTTTATGGGACGGTAGGCATTCTCGGCCTGACCATTGGCGGTATTCTCGGCGGTATGGCCGCCGCTCAAGGTGGTCTGAAGAAGTGGCTGTGGCCCATGGTCTGTGCTATCACGCTTCCTGACCTTGTCTATGTTTACCTGAGCTATGCCCAGCCTGGCAGTATGTTCGTCATCAACAGCTGCATTTTCATTGAACAGTTCGGCTACGGCTTCGGCTTTACTGCCTATATGCTTTACCTTATCTATTTCTCCGAGGGTCAGCACAAGACAGCCCACTACGCCATGTGTACAGGCTTTATGGCTCTTGGCATGATGCTGCCAGGAATGGCAGCCGGCTGGTTGCAGGAGACGATAGGCTACCGTCACTTCTTTGTATGGACGGTGTTTTGCTGTGTGGTAACCTTTGTGGTTTGTGCCTTCCTGAAGATAGACCCGGAGTTCGGCAAGAAAAAAACAAGTTAATCTCCATACTCAGACAGGATAGATGGAAGTAGTGTCAAATGTGAGTCCGATGCGGTGGATTCCTTCTCTGTATTTTGCAAAGGGGATGCCCTATGTCATCGTGATGGTTATCTCGCTGGTGCTGTTCCGTCAGAAGGGTATGGACCCTGCCACCATTACCATGCTGGTAGCCTCTTTCTATCTTCCGTGGGTATTGAAACCTTGGTGGAAGCCCCGCTTCTTCCGGTCGCTGGATTGCCGTAGCTGGTTGTTGTTGACGGAATTCCTGCTGGCAGTCGCTTTCCTGGCCCTGGCCTTCTCCTTGGGCAGCATACTGCTGACCTTCCTGCTCTTTTGGGTCATCGCGATGCTGAACTCCGTCCATAATGCAGCGGTCGACAGCTACTATCGGCAGGTGCTTTCTGATGAAGAGCGTTCCGTCTACCGTCATGTCCGGGAGTTCTCGCGCAAGTGCTCCATTGTCGTCGGTCAGGGCATCATCGTCATGCTGGCTGGCAACCTGCAGGTGTTCTACCGCAATAACATCAGTTACTCCTGGAGTCTGATGTTTTACTGCGTGTCGGGGCTTTTCTTCCTGTTCTGTTTCTGGCATCTCTATGCCGTTCCCCGCCAGCGGCATGTCCGGAAGTTCGCGCCAGCGTCAGCCGGTCCTCTCTCGCGTTCGGTGGCGCTGTTCTTGCTGGGCTATGGGCTTTCCTATGCTTTTCTCTCCAAGGTCTCAGTGTTGTTCCTGCTCGACACGTCCCGTCGTGGCGGCTTGGGGCTGTCACCGCAGGAGTTCGGCTTGGTAATGGGAGGTGTCGGTATCGTCGCGCTGACGGTGGGCAGCACGTGGGGCCATCATGTTCTTCACCGTCACTCATGGGGTGTCATGCGATGGCTGATGGCATCCGCCATGCTTGTTCCCGGCGTGTGCTACCTGCTCATGAGTCTTAGCCGTCCGTCGACGCTGTTTGCCATTGGGACGATGGTGGGTCTGGAGCAACTGTGCTATGGCTTTGGTTTCTCGTTCTACCTTCGCCTGTTGCATCTACTCCCTGGCGGGGAGTGGAAAAAGTCGCTCATGGCGCTGATGTTCCTGATTCCCGTCTTCTTCTCTGGTTGGCTACAGGTGCAGCTGGGCTACCCGCTGTTCTTTGGTTGTGCCTGTCTGCTGGGGGCGTCTGCATTCCTGGCGGTATCGAATAGGGAAATCCCTAACACGGAATAGGGCAAAATCTATTTGTAATTACGGAAATACTTCCTACATTTGCGGCATAAACCTTATAAATAAAGAAAATATGAGAAAGATAATTACTCTGACAAAGATGATGGTCATAGCACTTATGGCTGCTATGACATTCAGCAGTTGCGAACAAGACGACAGCTACGATGCCGAGACGCTGGTGGCCGGTTACTGGCAGGGCTATCTGGGCGTGTACTATCAGAACCGCTGGAGCGTGTCCGGCAAGAGTTATGCTACGGAGATGCACTTCAGACATAACGGTTCCTACTACACCAGTGGCCGTGGATACGAGGTTGACTACGACACGCGTAATCCGCATGTCAACTATGCCTACTGTACGTTCAAGTGGTTCATCGTCGACGGCGAGATAACGCTGATTTACGACGACGACCTGTGGTCACCCGTCTATATCACAGAATATTCGCTCTCCAGCAGTCATTTCTATGGATATATTTATGATGGTTCGAACCGTAACATCAAGTTCGACTTTGAGAACGTGGCAACGTCCGACTGGGACGGCCGTGGCTATGAATACGGACGTTATGGCGATTTCTATGACGACTACTATTCCCGTCGTACCCGCAGCAACGGAGAGGCAGTGGCTGACAGTATTCCCGTTCAGGACCGTACCTTGCTGTGCAACAATCAGGAAGAAGGCGCCCGCAGCATCCTGAGCGGAACCTTTGCCCGCAAGTAACCGTCAGATACCCAGTCCTCCCTGATAGGAGACATCTACCGCCTTGCTCTGCAGTATGCGTGAGTGAGGCGGTACGTCGTTGGTGAGCCAGATGTTGCCACCGATGATGGAGTGGTGGCCGATGGTGATACGTCCGAGGATGGACGCATTCGAGTATACGGTGACGTAGTCTTCCAGGATAGGGTGGCGCGGCACGTTGAGCACGTTACCGTCAGCATCGTACTTGAAGCTCTTGGCACCCAGCGTCACTCCTTGGTAGAGTGTGACATGGTTGCCGATGATGCAGGTCTCTCCTATGACGACGCCCGTTCCGTGGTCGATGGCGAAGAACTCTCCGATTTCGGCTCCGGGATGGATGTCGATACCGGTTTTGGAGTGGGCCTGTTCAGTGATGATACGTGGAATGACGGGGACCTGCATTTTGTGGAGAGCGTGTGCTATGCGATAGTGCGTCATGGCATTCAGGACGGGGTAGCAGAAGATGACCTCTCCGTAGTTGGTTGCTGCAGGGTCGGCGTCGAACATGGCCTCTACGTCTGTGTAAAGGGCGCGTTTGATGTCCGGGATGAGGTCAATGAACTGCAGGGCCTTCTGCTGTCCGACCTGTGAGCACAGCAGCCGGTAGAGTTCGTCCATGTAGACACCTATGTGGTATGCCCGCATCTGTGTCTCTGTATGCCGTTTCTGGAAATAGTCAGTGAAGATGATGTTCTTGATGAGTTCCACGATGCGCCGCACAATCTCCACGGAGGGCAGCAGCGTCAGGTCGGCTGGCAGGAATTGTTCTTCACGTTCTGTACGTTCTGCCAGTATGGCAACGTTGCGCATCAGTGTTTCGTTGGCGTTCTCTTTCATGTCTGTTTTTCTTGTGTTGTTCCTATACTGTTTGTTACCACTCGCTGAGGCTTGCGTGGGCCTCTATGCATTGCTCGGTTCTGTCGTCCAGCAGGTGGAAGAAGTCGTAGCCGGTCAGCTTCTCTATCTCGTCCACCGTTCTGACAGCCTCCCTTAGCGGCTGCTTCCTGCCTTCGTTGGAGAACAGGAATCCGATGGCGCAGGGCTGCTGTCCGCGGCGCAGCACCACTTTGAAGAAGGCGTCAGGAACGCGGACGCGGTTGCGCCCGATGGTCTTGGGCGTCTTCGTGTCCGTGTACACCGGTCCGCAGACGATGTCCACTGCATCGTATTTCCTTGCCCAGCTGCGGCATAGCTGTTCTACGTCGTTCCACTCATATTTGTTCAGCCCGTGGTTCTGCGGACAGATGTTGGTGAAGAGGAATGACTCGTTCATGGCCGTAGCGTCCCATTTGTTGTCGCCGGCGGGACACATGTGCCCTCGGTCGTATCGGGAGTTGTAGTAGTCGTTGTTGGTGGCCCGTGGTTCCTTGACGCTCAGGTCCTCGGTGAACAGGATTCCCGTCCGCTGGCAGCTGCCGTTGGTGTGGCCCCTGGTCAGGTGCCATGCCACCCAGTTCGGATTGCGTGTCGTGGCGTTGTAGGACGTGGTGTACCCCCGTCGTTCCAGCAGTTGTCCGGACGCACCTTTTCCTGTGGCGGGCAGTTCGTACTTCGCAGCGGCGTACTTCGGCTTGTCGGCTGGGCTGTAGAGTGCAGCTGCCTGCTGGCCGTTAGGACTTTTATCGGTCTTGCAGGATGATACACAGATGGCGGATGCCATTGTCGTCATCGCGAGAAAAAGTGCTGTTCTGTTCATGCCTTTTCCTTACGTTCTGAGTTCCACATGCAAATGATGGTCATGGCGATGCTTGTCAGCAGCGAGCCGACCGTCAGCAGGACAACCAGTATGGCTGCCTTGACGGGCGACAGGCCCGAGAGCATCAGGGCGGTGAGCACCAGCATGGTCGTGAGTACTGACACCCCCTTCATCGTGCGTAGCGAGCACACCAGGGCAGCCCGCAGTCCGCGTTGGCGACTGGGCAGCAGGGCTTCATGGCGGGTAGCTCCGTTCCCCATCAGGTATTCCTGGTGTTCGGTTGTGGCTCGTATGCTGGTCCGGTAGGCTTTCATGCCGGCAGACACGGCGGGTATGGCCGACAGCAGCAGGGCGGCAACCAGCCAGACGGCCGTTGCCAGCCAGTGATGGGCCGACCATACGGCCCACATAATCAAGGTTATCACCGCTACGCTGACGACGTAGCGCAGAAGCGACTTGAGTGTTATCGTGAGTAGCTGTTGCGTTTTTGTTGTCATGGTCAATTAGTTTGTAAAACTTGGTCTGCCGACTCTATAATCCGGGCGTCCTGCGATGCCACAATCACCACCTTCCCTGTGTCGGCCATCCGTCGCAGCCACTCAGCGGTAGCCAGCGGAGAGTTGACGAGCAGGATGGGGCTGTCGCGCTGTTCGGCCAGTACGAGCAGGTTGCCGCTGACAGGTGGTTCGTAGACGGGTAGCGTCCCGATGGGCTCCAGCCGCGGCGGTACGTAGGCCATCAGCTGGCGCAGCGTCTCTGCCGACTCCGGCGTCAGCGGTTCTCCGTCAATGCTGATGCATCCTTCCCGGGGCAGTACGAACCCCATCATGGCGCGTAGTACGACAGGTGCGGCAGCCCCTGTCAGACAGGTGACCTCGCCCTCCTGCGCTACTACCGACAGGTGGCTTAATACGTGTTCCTCGGAGATGAACAGCATGACATCTTTCAGTTCCAGCATTCCTGATATGTTCTTTTGGGGGACAAAGTTACGAAAAAACGAGCGCAGAACAAAAAGAATTCATTCTTTTTTTATGCCGAGTTCCAGTAACTTCGGCAAAGCCAGAGTTACGAAAAAAGTTGTAGTTACGAAGCGATTTTGGAAGATTAACGCAATTCGGTCTGAAATAAAGGCAAGACGGGGATTTAGAGCCCCTTGATAAGGGGCGGCTATAAT
>CAMHIM010000042.1 GCA_946185225.1 uncultured Prevotellaceae bacterium | reverse complement strand
ATTGAGGACCTTGCTGCAAAAATGACGTGGATGGCAAAACATACAGACGAGCGGGTTCATATGGGCAGGGAAGCACGGAAGCGTATGGCGGCCTATAAAAAAGAAAATATCATGCAGTTATGGCTAAATACTTTTAGCTCAATAAAGGCAGGGGAATGACAATTCCTTTTTTGCCTCTAACCACACCAGTCATATAGACAAGTATAATTGGAGAATCTCCGAACGGATAATTACATGCAACTACTTCCCAAAGTAAGACTGGTCAGGCAAAGACGAAACGTAGCGATACCAGGAACTGAACGGACAGGAGGTACAGCACGAAGAAGGGTGATGCCTGGGATATGCCCCACGACCAGGAACGAGCAACGTCGGACAACGACGTGAAGCGGCCGGAGGCCCATCCGTAAACAACGGCTATCAGCAGCATTCCAAAGGTGAACAGCGGTACCAGGGCACGGCTGAAGGGTGACGGAAAGAGCCGGCCTGTAGCCGAGAGGAGGACGGCATGGGGGACGGCGGTAAGGCCGAGGACAAGGACCACGTAAAGGACAAGGGTCAGCACGGAGGCCATCAGGGCGACACGACGGCGGAACCCGCCCGTATGACTGCAAAGGGAAGGGGCCGCCAGTCCGCTCCGCCACACGCTGCCAGCGACCATCGACAACAGTAGCAGCCATACCAGACGGGGGGATGCCAGCAACGTCGTGAAACTGCCCAGGAACCAGCGGACTCCCTCTGCACTGAGGAGTGAGCGGACACCGTCCTGCATCGTGACAGACAACAGCCACGAGAACGGCACCAAGACTGCCTCGCTGACTATCAGAAAGACGCACAGACCGCTATACAGCCTACGCCAAGGCAGCTGTCGGGGGTCAGTCTTCATCGGGCTCCAGATTGTCGATGTCAAGGATATGCAGTTCCAGGGCACGGACGACAAGACGCGTGGCATTAACACCTGTCGTCCCTTCGGGGAAAAGTTTCTTCATCAGCTCGGTCTGTCGCTTCTCCAGGCTCTTCACACCGAAGGGCATCCCACGAAGACCGGTTATCTGCTCTTTGGTGTAACCCAGGGCCAGGTGGCGCAGGAAACGTTCATCGTACTCATCGACCTCATAGTTGATAAGAGCCTCCTGCTTGGCCAACTGCGCGCCCACTGCATGCTTGAAGCGCATGACAATCTTCTTCAGTATAGGCTCATTGAACACCAGCTGTTTGCCGTCCATGACGCTCTGCACATCATGGCGCGTCAGCAGCTCACCGGTCTTCAGGATGATGCCGTCGGCTCCTGCATCCAGCGCGTCCACCCAGAGTTTCTCGTTAAGTATCTCGCCCGTGAAAATCAGCACTTTCACCTGGGGATGCATCTCCTTGGTGGAGCGGCATATCTCAACGCCTATCGTGGTAGAACCGCCAAGACCGAGGTCCAGCAGGACCAGGTCAGGAAGCCCCTGCTTCAGCACCTTCCAGTACTCGGACTCGTTGGTGGCTGTTCCTATTACTTCCGCCTCGGGGATGTCGTTGCGGATAATACCCAGCGTACCCTTCATCTCCAGGGGCACGTCTTCGACAATGATTACCTTAAAGTTTTCCATAAGCTGGTAATATCATGATGATTCTTGTTGTTCCGTTCTCGTCCTGCTCCTCCCGGATGCTGCAAGCCCTGCGGTTGGTTGCCTCGCCATGATCGCGCAATATCTGTCGGCAGAGGTACTGGTCGATGGCAGAGAAGGGAGGCTGTCCGGCGGGCAGATGGCATACGGCCTCAATGTATTTGTCACCATACGGGCGGTAGGCCACGTCCAGCGTCTTCTGCCCAGACTGGCGCTTCAGGATGTCAAAGAGGTAACGGACAAGCGTAGCATCGCCCAGGATGCCGTGTTCCAGGGGTCGCAGGTGAAGCTTCATGCGCTCCACCTGGTCCTGCGCCTGACCACTCAGCAGGTTGTACAGGTCACGATAGTAGTTGACCACCTCGCCGACGGCTGCCATGTCGTTCTGATCCAGCAGTTGACGGATGCGGGAAGGATAGTACATCGTCTCGTGCTTCAGTGCCGAGAGACAGTTGTCGAGCACTGCGTTCGACACATGTAGCCGCTCCATCTCAAGCTCCGTCCGGCGCAACTCATCGTCCAGCGCCTCCAGTTCATCCATGCGACTGCGTTCCGCCAGGAAACGGGCGCTCAAACGCGGACGAAGGATATACAGGTAGTAGGCGGCCAGTAGTGCTATAGCCAGTAGCACCAACAGCACCACGGCTATCGTCAGATTGGTGCGTGTCTGCTGCATCTTACGACAGTAGTCGGCCAGCGTGGCATCAGCTGACAGTTCACGGAACAGCTGGGTGTAGATGCGGTTGTTGTACTGGTAGCGGTCCCAGTCGTGAAGGGCCAGCGAGGCTACGGCACTCTCGTTACGTATGTCAAGTATGATGCTGTAATTGGTCGGTACAGAGTCGCGCAGCCACTGTATCTCCGAAGGGGTGACAGAGGAACCTCCTACGGCGGTCATCAGAGCCTCTCCGCCGGGCACAGCCTCCAGGTACTGGCGGTTCAAGTAGGCACAGCAGGAGTCACCGTAGCGCAGGGTTTCGGCATATGAGCCGTTGATGTTGGAGAAATAAGCGGAGTCGGCATAAGCCTTGGCCGTACTCAAGTAGTGGGACCCAAGGGCATTCAGCGAGGACGCACCGACAGCAATCAGCACACACAGCCGGACTATGCCCTTGGGCAGACGGAAGAAGAAGCGGCTCCCCTCCCCTTTCCGACTCTCAGCGTCCAGCAGACACACGCTGAATATCTGACTCATCTTACGGTACTTCTCAATGATGCCCTTGCAGTTCAGCAGTCCGAAACCGTGAGAGGGCTGTCCGGCAGAGACTGCGGTAACATCGTCAGGGGTCAACTGGTGTTCAAAGACATGGGCCAGACGTTTCTCGTCCATACCGATGCCAGTGTCGCGGACGGATATCTCCACATAGTCGGGTCCCTCCGTTGCGCTGATGCTCACTACCCCACCCGACTCAGTATACTTCCGGGCATTGTCAGCCAGCGTGTTCAGCATGAACAGCGTCAGGATGCGGTCAGCTTTGACAACGGATGACGTAGGGACAACCTCCAGCGTCACGCCTTTCATCTGGAAACTCTTACGACTCCGGGCCACCAGCTCCAGCAGCGGCTGGAGAGGGAAACTCTCCACGCGCAGGTTCAGCTGTCCCTGACGCAATTGTATCCATCGCGTAAGCACCTCGTTGTCAGCCTCTATCTTCTCCGTAAGCTCACGGATATAGGCTATGCGCTCGTCAGCTTGGGACGTACTCTCGCTAACCCGCTGCACCTCATGGGCCATACGGTCAATCAGGGGAAGCAGACTATTCACCAACGAGATTTTGGCCCGCTGGTCCAGATTCCGGCGCTCGTTCTCCTCAATGTGCAACTGACGGACAGCCAGTTGCTCCCTACGTTCTTCCAGTTGGTCGTCAAGCGTACTGTCAGGCTTACGTGTCCTCCCTATGCGACGGAGAACGGCAAACATCGCCAGCAGCAGCAAGACGGAAGCCAAAATAGCAACAAGGATGATATTCTGACGGCGTACCGCCTGCTCCAACTGGTCTGCACGAGCCTCCAGTTGACGGTCCTGGCGCGTCTGCTCCTGCAGGTCCAGATAGAGATTGCGATAATGGTCGCTGGCGGGCTTGTCGTTCACGGCTGCATAAGTTACTGACAGTTGCTCGTAGATGCTGGCCACCAGGTCGGGAGCCTGTAGGATGAGGCTATCGGACAAGGCGAGATGAAGGTTCTCCAGCGCACGGCCAAAATCGCCGCGGGCACGGTAGCAGGACGACAGCGTGCGATAGGCACCTGCTGTCTGATAGACGTCGCCAAACTGACGGAACAACTGCAGCGAGTGCTCGGCCAGCCAGACGGGAAGGTCGTCAAGGCTGACATTCTCGGGATTGACAAGTTTCAGCCCGGGGGCATGGTCCTCGGCCAGCTGACGGCACGTCTCGCCGTCTATCAAGTGCTCTGCCATCGCCTCCATAGCGTTGGCCGTAAAGTAAGGATAATCATGCAGGGAGGCTATCTGGTAACAGCGCAGCAGGTACTCGAACTCCTGGCGGCTGATGTCCTGACGGGTGCCATCAGTGATGATACCTCCAGCGCCAATATTGTAGAGGTAATTCAGGAACTGTGCGGTATCGCGCTTTACCTCGTCGGGGTCTATCTCATGCAATGCCTCAATGGACTGCCGCTCAAGTCCTATATAATAATAATAGGTGGAACTGACGATGGCGTACTCGGTCTCACCGTACAGCAACCGGCTCTGCTGGGTGTCATCCAGCAAGTGACGCTCTTCGCCGATGCGCTTCAGGCATCCAGCGGCCAGCTCATGACAGTCGTAGAAGTCCTTGTTGAGCGACCGACGCTGGCATAGCCTCATCTGCTGAACGTAGCAGATTAACAGCTCTATCTGATTGTCCGTCAGGTCGGGAATAGTGCTCAGGCAACGCGCTGCGGCGTCGTACTCCATCTTGGCTATCAGATAGAAGGCCTCATTGTTGCGGCGTTCGGCCTCTTGCTGGCCACTCAACAGACGGCCGTCGACAGGACGGGCTGCTGCTTCACAGTACTGCTTCAGGAGAGAAAGGTCGCGATAATGACAGGCGTACGACTGTGCGTTCAACTTGTCCGCCTGGGGACTTCCGGCAGGTGAACAAGCAGAAAAAAACAAAAGGCCCAATATGGACAAAAGCCATATTGAGCCTTGGTAGATGTTGAACTTATGCCCGGGCCTTAGCCACATAGCCGAGAGCTTCCTTGCACTTGTCGGTGACATACTGCCAGTCGCCGGCCTTTACCTTGTCGGAAGGGAACAGTTTTGAGCCCATGCCGACACAGAAGACACCTGCCTTGAACCACTTCGTCAGGTTCTCCTCCTCAGGAGCAACGCCACCGGTCACCATGATCTTCGACCAAGGCATTGGAGCCTTCAGGCCCTTCACCATATTGGGACCTACGACATCGCCAGGGAACACCTTCGTCAGGTCGCAGCCCAGTTCCTGAGCCTTTCCTATCTCGCTAACAGTCATGCAGCCGGGGCAATAAGGCACCAGACGGCGGTTGCAGACGGGAGCAATCTCAGGGTTAAACAGCGGACCTACCACGAAGTTAGCACCCAACTGCAGGTACAGGGCTGCTGTGGGGGCATCAACAACAGAACCGATACCCAGGGCGAGCTCCGGACACTCCTTGTCGGCCCACTTCACCAGCTCACCGAACACTTCCTGGGCGAAGTCGCCACGATTCGTAAACTCGAAGGCGCGAACACCGCCTTCATAACAGGCCTTCACCACATTCTTGCAGGTCTCCAGGTCTTTGTTGTAGAATACGGGGACCATACCCGTATCGCCAATCTTCTTCAGTACGGCTATCTTATCAAACTTTGCCATAATATTATTCTAGTAACTCAGTATTTCTAGTTTCTCCAGTTTAGCGCTGTACGCGTCCATTGGCATTACCACCAGCAAGACTCTCCACCTCATCAACACTTACAAGATTGAAGTCGCCGTTGATAGTGTGCTTCAAGGCAGATGCTGCTACGGCAAACTCCAGGGCCTCGCCCTGAGTAGGCTTGGTCAGTAGTCCGTGAATCAGACCACCGGAGAAGGAGTCACCGCCACCTACACGGTCAATGATGGGGTTAATCTCATAACGCTTGGACTGATAAAACTCCTTGCCGTCATAGATAAGGGCCTTCCAGCCGTTGAACGTTGCACTAAAGCTCTCACGAAGCGTAGAGACAACATACTTGAAGCCGAACTCCTCACGCATCTGCTTGAAGATACCCTCGTAGCCGGAAGCATCCGTCTGACCACCTTCTACATCGGCATCAGGCTTGAAGCCCAGGCAGAGTTCCGCGTCTTCCTCGTTGCCGATACACACGTCAACATACTTCATCAGAGGACGCATGATGCTGATGGCCTTCTCGGAAGTCCAAAGCTTCTTGCGGAAGTTCAAGTCAACGGAAACAGTGACACCATGACGTTTGGCGGCCTCACAGGCCAGCTTGGTCAATTCGGCTGCCTTGTCACTGATGGCGGGGGTGATGCCACTCCAATGGAACCAGGCTGCTCCCTCCATAATCTTGTCAAAATCGAAATCTTTCGGCTCAGCCTCAGCTATTGCACTGTGAGCACGGTCGTAGATAACCTTTGAGGGACGCATCGAAGCACCCGTCTCTGCATAGTACAGACCCACACGATCACCGCCGCGGACTATGAACTCGGTATTCACACCATAACGACGCATGGCATTGACGGCTATCTGACCAATCTCGTGCTTGGGAAGTTTCGATACAAAATAAGCCTCATGTCCATAATTGGCTACGGAGATGGCTACATTTGCCTCACCGCCGCCGGGGATGATGCGGAATGATTCACTCTGGATGAAACGGTCATTTCCCTGCGGGGAAAGGCGGAGCATAATCTCGCCCAATGTTACGATTTTTGCCATTGTTTTGTTGTTTTTGATTTGTAACGATTATAAATTTTCAGTTTGTTGCCTACAAAGTTACAATGATTTTCCGAATCCACCAAACAAACTACGAAAAAAACTTCCGTAACCGATTTCGTCAACTGGAAATTTGGCAGTATGAAAAGTTTTACGTACTTTTGCATACAATAATCGGAAAAAGTACATGGCTACGGACAAAATACGAATCAAGGACATCGCCATCCGGGCTGGTGTGTCGGTGGGTACGGTAGACCGCGTGCTGCACAACCGCCCCAACGTGTCTAAAAAGGCACTCGACAAGGTTAACAAGGCACTGGCAGAGATGGACTATAAACCCAACATGTATGCTTCGGCGCTGGCCTACAACAAATCGTACACGTTCTATTGTCTCATACCCAAGCACGAGAGCGAGGCCTATTGGGAGGAGATTGAGGAAGGTGCACTGGCCGCCTGTGAACGGAGAAGAGACTTTGGCATCTCCATCAAGTTCCTCTACTACAAACGCTTCGATGCCAAGACCTTCGAACAGGCTACGGCCGACTGCTTAAAGGAACAGCCGGACGGCGTCATCATCGTACCGTCACGACTCGACATCACCCGACAGTTTACCGACCAGCTGCACAGCCAGAACGTGCCATTCATCCTGCTGGACTCCTACATGCCCGACCTGCGCCCCCTGTCGTTCTATGGACAGGACTCCTTCCAGAGCGGATACTTCGCCGCACGCATGCTGATGCTCATTGCCTCTGAAGAGAAGGAAATTATGATCATGAAACAAATGAGAAAAGGGAACGTCGCCTCCAAGCAGCAGGAAAACCGGGAAACGGGGTTCAAGCACTATATGCACGACCACTTTCCGGACATCAAAATACTCGAGGTGAACCTCTCACTGGACGAGAAACGCGAAAACTACGACTCTATCCTGGAGAAATTTTTCACAGAACACCCCTTGGTACACCATTGTATCACATTCAACTCCAAGGCACATCTCGTAGGTGAGTTCCTGCTACGCAGCAACCGTAGAAACATACAGATTATGGGCTACGACATGGTGGCCAAGAATGCAGAGTGCGTACGACAGGGAAGCATCTCCTTCCTAATTGCACAGCATGCCTACATGCAGGGATACTCCTGTGTGGAGAGTCTTTTCGAGGCTATCGTATTAAAGAAGGAGGTGACTCCCGTCAACTACATGCCCATTGAGATTTTGACCAAAGAAAACATTGACTTCTACCGAAGAACCAACGTGGGATGAGACAACATACTAAAACAAAAACAATATCATTATGCAAACTACATTCCTGAAAATCAATCCCGCAGACTCCGTCGTAGTCTGCTTAGTCGAGAAGAAGAAGGGCGACCTTATTGAGGTAGACGGCAAAAAAATCGTTCTCAGCCAAGACACACCAGCAGGACACAAGGTCCTCATCAAAGACGTCAGTGAGGGCGAAAACATTATCAAATATGGCTATCCGATAGGCCACGCACGACAGGACATGAAAGCAGGAGAATGGGTCAACGAAAACAATCTGAAGACCAACCTAAGCGGAACGCTAGAATACACCTATCAACCTGTAAACAAAGAACTTGACATCAAGAAGGAAAACCGATTCTTTAAGGGGTATGTCCGCAAGAACGGCGACGTTGGCGTGCGTAACGAGATATGGATTGTCCCTACCGTAGGCTGCGTCAACGGCATCGCTGAGAAACTGGCACAGAAGCTACGCCAGGAGACGGGCGGAAAGAATATTGACAGCATCTATGCCTGGCACCACAACTTCGGATGTTCGCAACTCTCGGACGACCATGAGAACACACGCAAAATACTGCGTGACATCTGTCTGCACCCCAATGCTGGCGGTGTACTCGTACTGAGCCTGGGTTGTGAGAACAATCAGCCCGACGACTTCATGAAGATGCTGGGCGACTACGACACGACACGTATCAAACTGCTCGTCACACAGAAGGTGGACGGCGATGAGGTGGAGGCCGGTATGGGAATACTGCGTCAGCTCTACTTCACGGCCTCCCAGGACCGGCGCGAGGACGTCCCCGTCTCCAAACTGCGCGTAGGACTGAAATGCGGAGGCTCCGACGGCTTCAGCGGCATTACCGCCAACCCTCTCGTCGGAGAGTTCAGCGACTGGCTCGTGGCACAAGGCGGAACCAGTGTGCTTACTGAAGTGCCCGAGATGTTCGGCGCCGAGACAATTCTCATGAACCGCTGTCGCAACGAACAGCTGTTCCAGAAGACTGTCTCCATGATCAATAATTTCAAGGAATACTTCCTCTCTCACGGAGAGCCTGTCGGAGAGAATCCCTCACCAGGCAACAAGGCCGGAGGTATCTCTACGCTGGAAGACAAGGCCCTGGGATGTACCCAGAAGTGCGGCAAGGCTCCTGTCAGCGGCGTGATGGAATATGGCGACCGACTGGAACATGACGGGCTGAACCTGCTCTCCGCTCCTGGAAACGACCTCGTTGCAGCAACAGCACTGGCCTCTTGCGGCTGTCACCTGGTGCTCTTCACCACGGGCCGCGGCACACCATTCGGTACCTTTGTCCCCACCATGAAGATAGCTACTAACCCCACACTGGCCGCAAGGAAGCCAGGATGGGTCGACTTCTCCGCTGGTCAGCTGGTTGAGGGACGCACCATGCAGGAGCTGGTACCTGAGTTCATCGATAAGGTGCTGGCGGTCGCTTCTGGTGAACCAGCCCGCAACGAGGAGAACGACTACCGCGAGATATCCATCTTCAAGAACGGCGTCACCCTTTAATCTGCATTAGAAACGTGAGGAAAGGCTTGCTTGCGCTGTCACCGCTAATGGTGTTCATCCTACTCTATTTAGTCACCAGCATCATCGCTGGTGACTTTTACAAGGTACCTATCACCGTAGCGTTCATGGTATCGAGCATCTACGCCATTGCTACCACGAAAGGGAAGCTGCGACGAAGAATCAACGTCTTCAGCCGGGGAGCCGGCACGTCGGAGATGATGCTCATGATATGGATCTTCGTACTGGCAGGCGCGTTTGCCAACGCCGCGAAGACAATGGGGAGCATTGACGCGACGGTCAGCCTAACCCTCTCGCTCCTACCCTCAGAAATGCTGCTGGCAGGACTGTTCCTGGCGGCATGCTTCATATCGTTGAGCATCGGCACAAGCGTAGGAACCATCGTAGCCCTCACACCCATTGCTGCAGGCGTTGCCGTACAGACGGGCGTCTCGACGGCAATGGTGACGGCAGCTGTTGTCGGAGGCTCTTTCTTCGGAGATAACCTGTCGTTTATCAGCGATACCACCATCGTGGCAACGTCAACACAGGGATGTCGCCTATCAGACAAGTTCCGCGTCAACTCCTTCATTGTCGTTCCGGCAGCCATCGTCATTCTACTACTCTACCTCATCTTAGGGCAGAGCCTCCATACGCCCCAGACGACACAGGACTACGAACCGGTCATGGTGGTGCCCTATGTCATCGTACTTATCACCGCAATCTTTGGTCTTAACGTAATGGCGGTACTCACGCTGGGGATAGTTCTCACTGGCATTATCGGCCTGTGGACGGGGGCATTCGACGTGTTCGGGTGGTTCAAGTCCATGGGAGATGGTATCATCGGTATGGGAGAACTCATCATCATTACAATGATGGCGGGAGGACTGCTACAGGTTATCAAGCATAACGGCGGCATCGACTTTATTATCCAGCGACTGACAAGTCGCATCAAGACAAAACGCGGTGCAGAGATGACCATCAGCGCACTGGTAGCCATCGTCGACATCTGTACAGCCAACAACACGGTAGCCATCATCACCGTAGGAAGCATCGCACGCAAAATAGGAGAACGCTACCATCTGGATGCCCGCAAATGTGCCTCCATCCTGGACACCTTCTCCTGCTGCGTTCAAGGAGTCATACCCTACGGTGCACAACTGCTGATGGCTGCAGGACTTGCCGCACTGAACCCCGTCAGCATCGTTCCTTACCTATACTATCCTTTTGCCATCGGCATCGCTGCTATACTGGCCATTGTACTACGCTATCCTCGCAGATACTCATGAACGACATCATTTCCAGCAACTTCTTCTGCCTTCTGGCTTCTGGGGCCTTTCAGGAAAAGGACCCCATCAGACCCATGTCTAACTATAAGTGGAAGCAATTGTTCCGCCTGGCGGCCAACCACGAAGTGACGGACTACATCGTCAGAGGCATGGAACTGAGAAAAGACGAGTTCTTCCTGCAACAGCCGTTGGGTCTTCACGAGAAGTGGAAGACCGAACTGACAACGGAAAATACTGACGAGGAGGAAACGGACACGGAGAATCAACTGACTGCTCCCGACCATCTGACCAACCCGCTGCTGAATCATGCCTTCCAGCAGATTCTGGAAGACGACAGCACGACAGAAGAGACACACAGGATGATGATGATGCTAACCTCCATTGTACGCTATCTGATGAACGAAGGATTCCCTGTCAGGCATCTGGTTGAGTTGGGGTTGATGCTCAGAAGGCAAGGCGAGCGTGTGGACTACGTCACACTTCAGAACTGGCTGGAAAAAGTGCGGATGACGAAAATGAGCAGTTTAGCCGGCATACTGCTGATACACCTCTTCAACTTCTCAGCGGAGGAGATTCCCTTCTATACGGAAATTCCCGGAATAAAACTTGACAACATCATCAAAGATGTGTTCCGGCAGCGCACTTCCGCACGGGGAACACTCTATTTCTCGCAGGGGGACGACATCTTTGTGCATGCTTCCAATACAGGAGCGCTGATAGGACACGTGGAACGCTCTTTCAAGTATTTCAGATATTATCCCAGCGAGAGCGTTACCAACTTCTTTGCCTCCTTCGCTCACTCACTTTCGCACATTGAGGAGTAAGCCAGCCTACTCCTTCTGAGCCTCTACCACTGCCAGCGAATCAATGCGGGCCTGTTCCTGCTCGCGACGAAGAGTCTCCAGGTTCTCCAATGCTACACGGGCCTCGTCGTAATAGGAGCCATCGGAATGCTCATCCATGTAGTGCCGGTAGTCCTCCTCCTTGTTATGTCTTTTCGCTGTAACCCAGTCAATGGAATCTATCAG
Organism: uncultured Prevotellaceae bacterium; assembly: GCA_946185225.1. Classification (GTDB taxonomy): domain Bacteria; phylum Bacteroidota; class Bacteroidia; order Bacteroidales; family Bacteroidaceae; genus Prevotella. Next base: position 4,901 of record CAMHIM010000042.1, on the reverse strand, counting down.
CAACAGGGCTTCGGTATTATGGACATCCCCCGGATGCTTGCGTACAAACTGCTGCAGCACCGACTTCGAGAGGCTTGCAACAGCATTATGCCACTCAAAATCCGTACGTTTCATGGTTTCCAACAGCATGCGAACGGAATCACGGTGCTCGGCCGGGGCTTCTGTGTACAAGTCCAGATAGCTCTGCATAACAGCTAATTCGTTGCTCAACAGAGCATTTTCATAGGCATGCTGCTCGTTCTGCATACGCGTCTTCTGATAAAAATAGAACACTCCGCCAAAAACGCACAACGCCAGCAGAAAGGCAACGGCTATTACCACACGCTTACGACCTGACTTCTTACAGTCTTTCCCCGTCTGCTTAGGAAGCTTTGACTTCAGTATCACTTCGTCGCCATCCGGTTTCCGGACAATGTTTCCGGCAATCTCCACCCCACATTGAGGGCACGTTTTTGCCATATCACTCACCTGGTGTCCACACTCGGGACATTTGATCAATGCCATATCTCTGTTTTAATGTTGAAATCTTATCTCCCTCAATCCGTGATGCCCCATGAAACGGCTTTTGTCTATATTACCATTCACTCCGACAATACGGCCTTTGCTCGTATACTGCCACATCGTGATGTCGCGCTCATCGCTGAGCACAGGCTCCTCATCTCTGTAGAAAGCTATCATCAACTGATAGTCATCGAGTTTGCCTACCAGATGCTTGTCATAGAAATTACGGAAAGTATATACCAAAGGTTTCTGCTTGTAAGCTTCTTCTACCAGCCGCAAGAATGTCATCAGCGAATCGCAGAACTCCTCGGTAGACAGATTACCCGTTGACTCCACGTCTATCATGGGCAGCAGGTCCTGTTCCGCCGGCAGACACTGCTTCTGGAAGTTCCTCAGCTGTAGCGACAGACTGGTGCGTGGACGGAAAAAGTGGTAACATCCCACTTTCAGTCCGTAGCGGTGGGCCAGGTCTATGTTACGTTCGAAGAAGGAATCTATCCGGTCTCCCCCTTCCGTAGCCTTCAGGTAGACATAGGCGGTCTTGCTATGGCTGCCTACGCTTTCCCAGAACACCTGTCCCTGATAGTGCGACAGATCAATGCCGTGAACATGCTCACAAGTATCCTCACACTGACACAGGGCAGACTGGGCATTGGCAACATGTGCAATAAAGGCTAATATGGAGAATAATAACGTTCTTATCATTTCTTTTCTATATTTTGACGTGCAAAGTTACGACTTTTTTCGTAACTTTGCATCGAAATAAATACGAAGATGAAACTTTTCACATTTTTTGTAACGACACTTGTGCTGCTGACTGCATGCTGTGAGGATGGGATGGAAATACCTCACTACCCCATCCCAGCAAATGCAGACCGGACTGTTCTGATATACATGGCTTCAGAGAACGATCTCTCTGACGCGTTCTCACAGCCAGACATTTCTGAGATGAAAAGGGGTTCGAAAAGCATTGGGAAGAACAACAACCTCATTGTGTATGTCGACGAAGCTAAGTCTAACACCACCCCCTACCTGCTGCGTTTAGTTCAGGGTACAACTGCCGACTCCATCATTTTCAAGAACGAGAGTCTGACGTCTGACCCGAACACGTTAAGGAACATCCTGCTGAAGGTTATCAGCCGATACCCGGCAAAAGAATACGCACTCTGTCTGTGGGGACACGCCGACGGGTGGATTATCGAAGAAGACTCGGTAGAATACGGACTGGATGATGTGGTACCCAGGTCTGCCTACGGACGAGACACAGGCAACAACAGTACTAGCAGCAACGGAAAATGGATGAATATCCCTACGATGGCTCGCGTACTCAACGACCTCCCCGTCAAGTTGAAATACATCTTCTGTGACTGCTGTAACATGATGTGCGCAGAAGTTGCCTATGAACTGAGGAACGCAACAGAATACCTGATAGGTTCACCAGCAGAGATTCCTGGGGCTGGTGCACCCTATCAGACCATAGTCCCCGCCATGATGGAGAAGGAAGGATTCGCCGAAGCTATCGTTGACAACTATTTCAACTACTATGAGTACAGAGGAAGAGGGGTGCCGCTTTCGGTTGTCAAGATGGGAGAGGAAGAGATGACACAACTTGCGGAAGTTACCAAAGAAGTCCTGTATAACACATTTCATGGCAAGACAGGCTACCCAGAGACTACCGAGCTCATCTACTATTTGAACAGAAACATGTACGACATGAATGACATCATGCTACGATATGCTTCCAGCGACGACTATGCAAGGTGGAAAGCTGCAGTTGAGAAAGTTGTTGTCCACAAGAAGATGGCTACAAGATGGATGACCAACGGATGGATAAACTTCAACGACTTCACTGTTACTGAAGAACGTTATGGAGGCATTAGCATGTTCATTCCGCAACAGCCCGGAAACAACAGTTACGCTCAGTACAATCAGGACATCAAGAAGATGGCGTGGTACTACGCTGCCGGTTATGCGGACATCGGCTGGTAGTTTCCTTTCACCACGACCTTGATTTTGGAGATGCGGTGCTCGTCAATCTCCACCACTTCGAAAACGAAGTTCTGAAAGGTCAGCCGTTCATGTTTCTCCGGAAAGTCGCCCTTCAACTCCAGCATCAGGCCTGCCAGCGTGTCGGCATCACCTTCGATTTCGGAAAACACTTCGTCGTCAACATCCAATATCTTGTAGAAGTCGCTCAATAGCGTCTTTCCCTCAAAGATATAGGTATTGGCATTCACCCGGACATAGTTACGTTCCTCCTCATCGTACTCGTCGTGGATTTCTCCCACAATCTCTTCCAAAATGTCCTCCATTGTCACCAGACCGCTCGTTCCTCCGAATTCGTCTACCACAATAGCGATGTGAACCTTGTTCTCCTGGAACTCGCTCAGCAAGTCATCGATTTTCTTGGTCTCAGGAACAAAATAAGGAGGTCGTATGAGTGACTGCCAGCGGAAGTTGGCCGGCTTACCGAGATGCGGAAGGAGATCCTTGATATACAAGATTCCACGAATGTTGTCAATACCATTCTGATAAACAGGAATACGGGAGTAGTTGTTCTCCACAATACTCTTGATAACCTCAGGAAAAGTGGAACGGAAATCCAAATCGACAATATCCTGACGGCTCGTCATAATTTCCTTGGCCGTCTCGTCGCTGAAGCGGACAATGCCCTCCAGCATGTTCTTCTCCTCCTTCAGGTCTTTCTTGTCCGTCAATTCCAACGCTTGCTCCAGGTCGTCCACGCTCAGGACGTGGTTTTCCTTCACTACCACTTTCTCTGCTAAAGTTCCCGTACGGAGCAGGATACTGGCCAAAGGGTAGAACAGCCGACGAAGAAAACTGATGCCCTTCACCGTGAAGCGGCAGAACGCCAGCTGGTGCTGCCCGCAATAGATTTTCGGGATAATCTCACCAAAAAGAAGAAGGAGAAACGTTAGCAATACCGTTATTATCAAGAACTGCAACCACACGTTACCGCCAAAATCGACGGTTTGCAGGAAAAAGTAGTTGCACAGCATGATAATGGTAACGTTCACCAAGTTGTTGGTAATCAGAATTGTTGCCAGCGTTCGCTGTGAGTCTTCGCGGAGTTCCAAGATACGCTTGTCACGTTCGTTACTGCTCTCTTCCAGTTCATTCAGATGCTGAGGAGTCAACGAGAAGAATGCTATCTCAGAACCGGAAGCATAGCCTGAGGCTACCAGCAGCACACAAGCAAGCATACCAGCAACAATGGCTCCTATGGAAGGGGCTATCAGATGTACATCATTGAGGATTTGTAGAAAAAAGTCCACGGTGTTCAATTAAAAAGGCAGGTCTTTGGAGGTCTCCACACTCGACTGGGAAGATTCGGCAGACGCAGAAGACCGGGCGGATTCGGCAGATGCAGAAGACTGGGAGCGCGGAGTAAGCATCTCCATATTCTCTGCCCATATCTCTGTCATATACTGACGCTGTCCCTGCTTGTTGTCATAGGTACTATAGCGTATACGCCCTTCAATATACAGCTTGTCGCCCTTGTGGACGTATTTCTCAACAATCTCAGCCAGTCGCCGCCAGAGAATAACGTTATGCCAGTCAGTATGGTCCGGCACTTGAGTCCCGTTCTGAAGTGTATAGCCACGCTCTGTCGTTGCCAACCGTAAGCGGGCAACCGCTACACCCTGGTCTACATAACGCACCTCAGGCTCCTGGCCTACGTTGCCTATCAACATCACCTTATTCATTGTTCAGGAATTTTTCGGATGAGATTTCTACAATGAGAACCTTACTTATTTTTCCATACCCAGGTACTTGAACTTGAAGTTCTTACCTTTGGCTGAGGGGAACTGGCTCCGGTCGTCAACGCGCTGACGCAGATGGTCAACAATGCGGTTATAGCAATCCAGACCAGACACCGCCTTCACCTGGGCCACAAAGTGAGTGTCACGATACTGGAACTTTCCCGTGCCAGGAACCATCTGGACACGTTTGAAGTCAAGCGAGCCTTCATACCAGCCCGGGAGTTGCTCGTTAAGCTTGGTTACGGCCGAAGCGGCTGTGCGCTCCTTCTCCTCACGGATAGGCATGGCATGCACGGCTCTCTTCTCCTTGAAGTCAAGCATCGTAGCAGCTTCAGTCTTTATTAGAATAAAGTATACGCGGGGACGAATCTTGTAACGTTTGGGATAATAAACATCACTGGCGACATATTCGCGGATGTCATTCTCCAGAACAGGATTCATGCCAATCTCGTCAATACCTGACAAAAAGGCAATGGCTTCATCAACAGTTGCGACAAGCGTCTCCCTGTCAAAATATCGTAAATATAAGTTCATCTGAGTTGAGTCTGTTTTCCTGTGTACAAGAGCGGAAAACGGGACTCGGACCCGCGACCCCAACCTTGGCAAGGTTGTGCT
>CAMHIM010000041.1 GCA_946185225.1 uncultured Prevotellaceae bacterium | reverse complement strand
CCGTCTATCAGGACGCTACGGGCAAGGCCAAGGAGAAGACGCTGGCCTTCGGTATAGGTATCGGTGCCGGCTATTTGTTCGAGACAACCTTCCAGCGCGAGGCTACCTCTGACCTTACCGGTGAGCGCGGCTCACTGATGGGTGCCATCCAGGGCCTGCTGCTTGCTCAGTACGAAGTGCTGCGTGAGAACGGCCACTCTCCTTCGGAGGCCTTCAACGAGACCGTCGAGGAGCTCACACAGAGCCTTGGCCCGCTCTTCGGCGCCAAGGGTATGGACTGGATGTACGCCAACTGCTCGACTACCGCACAGCGTGGCGCACTCGACTGGGCTCCCCGTTTCCACGACGCCATCAAGCCCGTCATGGAGTGGCTCTACTACTCGGTGAAGACGGGTAATGAGGCTCAGATTACCATCGACGCCAACTCGAAGCCCGACTATCGTGCCGGTCTGGAGAAGGAACTGGAGGCTATGCGTAATCAGGAGATGTGGCGCGCGGGCGAGACCGTCCGCAAACTGCGTCCTGAAAATCAGGATGTGTAAATTCTTGATGTAATGATAAATGGGGACGGACCATAGGTCTGCCCCCATTGTTTTTTGCTTATGATGTTTTTTCGGAGATTTGTTTTTGGGATAGCAGTCATGCTACAGTTGTCGGTCTTGACAGCAGGAGCACAGGAAAGTGCCAACGAGCGGCAGGCCCGGCGTATCTTTAATATCACTTACGGCAAGGTGTTCGGACCTCAAGGAGCGACTCTGCATTACGATGTCAATATCATCGGCATCTTCAAAACCTCTGGGACTATATGGTATAAGGGAAAGAAGCAGCGTTTTGTCGATGAGCGCGTGAATACATGGAATGATGGTGTGACGGCCTATATGGCCTACCGTAAGAAGAAAACCGTGGAGATTCACCATGCCAACTCGGACAAGAAAGACAAGTACAGCGGCAAGTTCAAGTTCTCATTAGACGACTTCACGTATCATATCTCGGAAGACCCGGACGGTCTTCTGCTGACCTTGAAACGGAAGAAGAAAGCATCGGGGAGTATCAAGGAAGTACGGGCTATTGTTGACCGTAACACTTTTGAACCGAAGCGATTACGCATCAAGGTCGCCATTATCTGGACGACAATCCGTATATCCGACTTCAAGTCCGGTGGCATTACCGATGACTTCTTTGTCTTTCCCAGAAGTCAGTATGCCAAGGGATGGAAGTTCGTTGACAAGCGGAAGTAGTGCTTAGTTCTTTATCAGATAGGGACCGTCAACGTAAACTCTTTCCTCCTCTGTCAGGTGGCGCAGCGCCGCTTCTATGGCCTCGTAGTCGGAGGACATCTGGTGCAGCTCGGTAATGAGGTGGCGCTTCCCGTCGCTCAACCATTGCAGCAGCAACTCTTCTGCGCTCTGTGCCTCCTTCCTGCGCTTGTCCTTCTGCTCCTGTCTGCATACGTCACATGTTCCGCAGTCGTGACTCTTGGTCTCTCCGAAGTATCGCAGCAGCTGGCGACTGCGGCACTGGTTGTCTGTCGTAACGTAGGACAGCATGGCATGAATACGTTCTGTGTAGCGTTGCTTCAGCAGTTCGTAGGACTCAGGAGGGAAATACAGATTCTTTGACTCCTCTCTTCGCTGGGTGTACTTGATGTAGGGAGTCCTTTTCTGTGGGATGAATTGGAGGATGTGCTTGCGGGCCAGTTGCATAAGTGTCTCGTAGACAATGGGCTTCTCCAGGCTGGTCTCCATGGCAAGCCAGGCCTCGTCAATGTACTGGTACTCACTGAATAGTCCCGAGTAATTGCGTAGCAGTGCAACGATGACCTTCTCCTCGTTGCCGGAGTTGTTCTCCAGCCTGTATAGCTCATCCCGTCCAAGGGTGAACATTACCCTGGCCTGATATTCCTGTTCCTCAGTATAGTCTATATAGCCTGCCCTTGTAAGAATGTGTAGGGCCGATTCCACCTGGATGGGGAAGTGCTTGAATATGTGGCAGAACTTGTCTCTGTTGAACTCGTGGACGCTGTTGTAACCGGAGCCGATGGCAATCTGGTAGGTATAGGCAAGGTCGTCGTACACCTGGCGTATGTAGTCCTTTTCCGGGAAAGTGTCCTTGACTCGTTTCTCCAGCTTTTGACGGTCGCTGTTGTTGTAGAGCAGTACGGCGTATGCCTGTGCTCCGTCTCTTCCGGCACGGCCGGCTTCCTGAAAGTAGGCTTCGATGCTGCTGGGACAGTCAATATGGATGACGATGCGTACGTCAGGTTTGTCGATACCCATGCCGAAGGCATTTGTCGCCACCATGATGCGCGTCTTTCCCGCTTGCCAGTCCTTTTGTCTGCGGTCTTTCTCTATGTGGTCCAGCCCTGCATGGAAGTAGGTGGCGTCCTGTCCCATCTGACACAGCCACTCGCTTGTCTCTTTGGTACGCTGGCGGCTCCGGGTATATACTATCGCTGATCCGGGCACGTTCTTCAGGATGTGAAGCATCTCTTCCTGCTTGTCTTCGGCTGTCCTGACGATGTATGCCAGGTTCTTCCGTTCGAAGCTCATCCGGAAAACGTTAAACGGTGTGCCGTCAGCAGTGAGCTTCTCCTGAATATCCTTGACAACTGTTGGTGTTGCCGTGGCAGTGAGTGCCAGCACGGGAACATGGACAATCTTGCGGATGTCGGCAATAGCCAGATAGCTGGGACGGAAGTCGTAGCCCCATTGTGAGATGCAGTGTGCCTCATCCACGCAGATGAAACTTACGGTCATGTGCTGCAGCTTTGTCTGGAACAGTTCGGAACTTAGCCGCTCCGGCGATACGTATAGTATCTTGACACCGCCGAATACCGCGTTCTCCAGCGTAACGAGGATGTCGCTGTGGCTCATGCCCGAATAGATGGCTGCTGCCCGGATGTTCCTGCGCCGCAGGTTCTGCACCTGGTCCTTCATGAGGGCAATGAGCGGTGTGACGACAATGCATACGCCGTCTGTCGCCAGTGCCGGCACCTGGAAGGTGATGCTCTTTCCTCCTCCTGTAGGCATCAGTCCCAATGTGTCGTGCCCTGCACCGATGGATTCGATGATTTCTCGCTGTATGCCACGGAAACCATCGAATCCCCAGTACTTCTTGAGAATGGACTCGTAGTTATTCTTCACTCGGTCTGATGCCTTCTATCTGAAGCTGTACGTCGCCGCGCTTGTAGATGTTCTCCTCAATAGTATAGGCGATGTCGAAGCTTCTTTTGCTCTTGATGTAGCGTGCGGAAGCACTCTGGCCGAAGGCAATGCCGTTGATGACATTTGACGACTTGGAGTCCACCAGCTCAAGCTTGATGTGTTCCTGCTGCCGTCCCACCACCTTGGAGGTGCCGTAGTCGTATACGTTCCGGGTGCAGAATAACGGCTTCGGGTTGTTGGGACCGTGCGGAGCCAGCTTTTTCAGGTCGCTCAGCAGTTTCTTGGTGATGTCCTTGAAGTCTATCTCCATGTCAATATCCATCGTTGCCTCTGTCTGCTCCGGCAGGATGTGACTGCTGACATACTGCTGGAAGCGTCTGCGGAATTCGGGGATGTTCTCAATCTTCAGCGACAGTCCTACGGCGTAGGTGTGGCCGCCAAAGTTCTCCAGCAGGTCGCGACAGTTCTTCACGGCGTCATAGATGTCGTATCCGGCGATGCTGCGTGCGCTGCCGGTTGCCAGGTCACCGCTGCGTGTCAGGACGACGGTGGGCCGGTAGTACAGCTCGGTGAGTCGTGAGGCAACGATGCCTACGACGCCTTTCTTCCAGTTCTCGTCATAGAGCACAATGGCAGCATGGTGCTTCTGGCTTTCCAGTTTCTCCACGATGCTGTTGGCTTCTTCGGTCATCTGCTTGTCGATGTCCTTGCGCTGCTCGTTCAGCTTGTTGATGCGTGCCGCCTCTGTAAGTGCCTGTGTGATGTCACGCTCTACCAGCAGATCTACGGCTTCAGTGCCATTCTGGACTCTTCCGGATGCATTGATGCGCGGCCCTATCTTGAACACGATGTCGCTCATGGTCAGCTCACGTCCTGTCAGTCCGCATATCTCGATGATGGCTTTCAGGCCCGTGGATGGTGACTGATTGAGCTGTTTCAGTCCGTGGAACGCCAGGATACGGTTCTCTCCCGTGACAGGGACAATGTCGGCAGCAATGCTTACGGCGCAGAAGTCCAGCAGCGGGATGAGTCTTGAAAAGGGAATGCCGTTGTTCTTGGCAAAGGCCTGCATGAACTTAAAGCCCACTCCGCAACCGCACAGGTGCTTGAAAGGATAGGTGGAGTCCTCTCGCTTAGGGTTAAGGATGGCTACCGCCGGCGGCAGGTCGTCGTCCGGGACGTGATGGTCGCAGATGATGAAGTCGATGCCGAGGCTTTTGGCGTAGGCTATCTCCTCAATGGCCTTGATGCCGCAGTCTAGTACGATGATGAGTCTGACGTCCTGCTGCTTGGCATAGTCGATACCTTTGTGGCTGATGCCATACCCCTCTTCGTATCGGTCGGGGATGTAGTATTCTATGTTGGAATAGAACTGCTGCAGGAATTTGTATACCAGGGCCACGGCAGTACATCCGTCAACGTCATAGTCGCCATAGACCATGATACGCTCCTTACGCCCCATGGCATCGTTCAGCCGGTCCACGGCGATGTCCATGTCGTTCATCAGGAATGGGTCTATCAGCTCGTTGAGCATGGGGCGGAAGAACCGCTTGGCTGCACTCTCTGTCCGTATGCCCCGCTTGATGAGCAGGTCAGCCATGACAGGGCTCATGCCAATCTTGTCTGCCAGTTCTTTCGCCGCAGCTCGCCTTTCGGGCGTCTGTGGCTCATAATTCCATTTGAATTGCATGTTGTTGCCAGTATTGGTGGAGTGTCAAAGTCCCAGTTTCTTACGTATGTTCTTGGGAATGGCGTTCTTGTTCACCAGGAAGTCCATGGTGTTGGCTGCGATAAAGGTCTTGGTCATGTACCAGATGCCTTTGTAGTCGCCAGTCTCACCCCATGAGTTCTTGACCATGTAGTATTCTTTGCCGTATTGGTCCTTGGCCACGCCGAAGATGAGCATGCCGTGGTCGTCGGTCAGCTCCCAGTTGTCGAAGCGCTCCTGGCGCATCTCCTGTGTCGGGACAATCTCTGGCACGCGGCATCCCAGCGAGTCAGCCAGACTCTTCTTCTTGGCAGCTGTCATCTTCAGCCATTTGGCCATATCGCTGCCCGCCAGACTCTGCGTGGCTTTGGCGTCGATGGCATATGCCAGTCCTTGGCGTGTAAAGCCGTCCTCCGAGACGTCTCCACCCCACGCAATGGTGTAGCCGTTGTCAATGGCGTTGTCAATGACTTGCATCATTTCGTCCATGGGCAGGTTGTAGGACTGGGGGAAGCGCCAGTTGTCCTGCACTTCCACGGCAAAGGTGGTGTAGAAGGGGTGGTGGGTGTAGCTGGTGATGCTGACATAGTCGTCAAGGTTCAGTCCGAGACTCTGGCAGAAGGACTTCGGGGTGTATTTCTTACCCTCATAGGTGAACTCTTCGGGGCATTTCCCAAGATAAGCGTCCAGAATGCCTTGCAGACCAACCTTCCACTGGCCGCTGATTTTCTTGGCCGTGTTCTTGGCAATGGCTGACACGTATGGCTCCAGCAGTGAGAAGAATTCGTTGAAGTTGTTCAGGGAGTCTCCGTAGAGTGAACCGGGGAAAGGCATGGCTCCTTCGGGGCAGATGCCGTACTGCTTCATGGTAGCCAGCACATCCTCGGCAGAGCCGCCTTGTGAGAACTGGCAGTCGCCGTGGTAACGTACTACCTGTGTGGCACGGTCCATGTAGGTCTTGTTGGCAACGAACGACTCGCAGAGGTCGTACTCCTTGCCGGTAGCTTTCAGAATTTCAGCCTCGAAGAAAGAGATGGTTGAGTAGTCCCAGCAGGTGCCCGAGCGGTTCTGGTCCTTGATGCTGGTAATCTTGTTCTCCTTGATGGTGGTAAACACGGGCTTGTTGGACTTCAGGGAGTCTTTCTTCTCCTCTGCCTGTGTGCCTACTGCAATGAATGTCAGTAGCGCGAAAGTCATTAGTTTTCTCATCGTGTAATATTTATTGTTATTTATTTTGTTGCAAAATTACGAATTCTTGTGTAACTGACAAAATATTTATAGGGTTTTCCCTAAAATAAAGTAGGGATTATTTTTTGTAAATCGTAGCTTTTTCCTTATCTTTGCAGAGGAGAATAAAGATTAAACTATCGTCGTTATGAAAATGAGACCATTTTGTGTGATGGCATTCATGGGGGTTATGCCTACCTATGTGATGGCGCAAAAAGCCACGGATGCTTTTGTTAAAATGGAGGAACATAATATGTTCTCGCAGTGCTTCGTCCCATGCGATACCAATGGCGATGGTATCGTCACATATGGTGAGGCGGCGGCAGCAACCATGCTTTCGCTGGAGAAAGGAGGACGTATGAACATAATTGAGGACTACTCGTTCCTGAAATACTTTCCCAACCTTGTAGCATTGTCGGTGGGCAACACCACCTTGGAAGTCATTGACATGCACTATCTGAAGAAACTTAGGATAGTAAACGTGACCAATGCTTTATGGCTGAAGAAAATCATCGTTGGTGGCGATTTTGCTCCGGAGATAACGGGCGAGAATGTAGAAGACCCTAATAGGGAGTCTGTAAAAGTGGAGTTCTGGGTTGAGGATTCCGTTGCACGTGAATTGCTTCACAGTGGTTATGACTATGTGGAGCCGATAAAGCAGGACGGCCAGACCTTCTATGTCGTCGGCAAGAGTGCCATAGACGGACCGTACGGACTGTGGCACAACGGCAAACTGGAGGTGCCTTGTGAATATAGCTTAGAGGCGATCAAGGAGAACTACTTTACGGTTCAGGTACAGGAAGCACCTGTGGGGATAGACTTCAAGGATGAGGGTGTCCGCGACTTCTGTCTGCGCAACAAACATGTGGATGTCGACAAGGATGGCAATATCTCCTTGGATGAGGCGGCAGCAGTGACCAAGCTCAGTCTGATGAACTTCAGGAGTTTCATCCGCAACATCAAGTCTTACGAGGATTTGCTGTATTTCCCGAATCTGGAGTATTTCCATGCCGGTTTCTCTTATGCTGAAACGGTCGACGTCAGCTGTTGTCCGAAGTTGAAGGAGTTGGACCTGAGCGACTGTCGCATGCTGAAGAGAATCGTATTGGCGAAAGGCTGCAAACCGGAGATCAAATACCCTGTAGCCTATAAGGGTGAACAGGCAAAGATTGAATATAAGAAACAATAATATGGACGACCAACAAATGATGGAGCAGCAGCTCATTGATCAACGTATCATGGAAGAGAGTTGCATCCATGACCCCGTAAAGCGTGATATGATACACCATGACTGGACGAAGCCGACGGGTAAGGCCAACTGGCAGGGTGTGCTGGTATTGGTTGTATTTGTTCTCATTATGTTGACTATTTTCCTATTAGTAACCTAAGCAAAATTCCTGATAGCATGAAAAAACTCTTACCTGTTATCGTCATGACACTCGTCATGTTTTTCGGTTCGATGTATATGGAGCCGGAAAAAGAGGTCGTGGGCAACGAATCGGTAATATCCATGATGGACAAGGGAAAGCCTGTGTCGAAGATTTACGAAGAGTTGATGAACGAGGACTCGAAAGCACAGTATGAGAAGATGCAATCGCAGATGGATGACTATCTGCAGAAGAAAGAGGAGCGACACAGGAGATGGATGCTATTGGTATATGTCTGTGCTGCCATTGCCATCATACCTGTGGGCAACATGTTCATACAGCTTCTCAAAGGCAATCTTGGCTCACTCACTGTCGGTGACATGCTTTATATCTTCAGTGTCTGTATAGGTACTGGTATCCTGGTCTTTCTGATTAACCTGGGAGGCTCCTACCTGATGTTCTTTGCCGAACGCAGCATACAAGTGATGGTACTTGCCGTCATTCTCTTTGGCGGAGGTGCTGCCCTTTGGATAGCGTCGTTCAGGACCAAAAAGAAGAATCAGCGTCTTGATAACAAATAATTTCTGGCTATGAAACGATTCTTGTTTACTTGTTTAAGTGCGATAATGCTTGTCTGTTTCTCGTCCAACGGACATGCACAGATTCCTGTAGTGCCCAACCCCGTTTGTGCCTACTGCGGTGTTGATTTGAAGTCAAATCAGCCTCACAAGCGCGGCTGCAAGTATTACTCTGAACCGACAAACGAGGAGTCATCGTCTTCAAGCAGTTCGTCATCGAACTCGTCGTCGTCATCGAAGCCTAGCGGCCCCACAAAATCTAACCCGTTTGCGGACGGTTACTGTCCAGAGTGTGGTGGAAAGGTGCGAATGGTAGGTGAAGTCAACCTTCATCGTAGTGGCTGCAGATTAGGTGAAGCTTATAGAGAATACTATCGTTGGTGGAATGTGAGTCTTCATGATAAAAAGAAAAAGGTAAGAGATGATGCATGGAGTAAGATGCAAGATGCATATGCGAAATGTCTGAAAGTAGCAGAAGAAGCATTACGCAGGGGTCATCCCACGACTCAGACTCCCACATACCCATCATCCTCCAGTTCGTCATCGTATTCCTACAGTTCTTCGTCCTCATCTGTTGAACGAATGAAATTTTCATATGAATGCGATCTGTGCAAGGCAAGCGTTATGGCACACAACATCAATGAGGCCATCCGGGAATTTGCTAACAATCCGTGGCTCCATAAACCAACTTGCAAGAGCTATAAGCCCAAGCCGGGGCAGGGCACAAGCACAAAACTGAAGGACTATACGCCGGCTCCCGAACGCCCGACGTTGTCAGAGCCGCTGATGGACATGCCTATGCGTCAGCCGGCACCACAGTTCTCCGGCATCAACGAGACTAATATCCGCCACGAAAAGCCCGTGAGCATCATTGGTCAGCATGAATGGGGCAAGATAGACGAAGGATTACTTTCTGCCTATGAATCGCTTTTAGGCGAAGACATTCCCAGGGAATTCGACATCGAACGCTTCAACCACGATAAGGGAGCTGTCGTTCTCGGCACCCACAAAGCTAACGGAAGATACCATTGGACCATTCTTGAACGACTTCCCAATGGAGACCTCCGTCCTGTTTCTCAACAGAACTTGAAAGAGGGTTCGTCCGGTTATAAGAACATCGGACAACTGACCGACGTGCATTTTGAAGGGCAGGGTAAGTTTATCATCGCAGAATACACCAGCGGATACCGGCAGGTGTACAACGCCAATGGAGAACTGATGAGAGAAGGTCGCGACATCAAGGTCCTTGGCAGTACGGTTGAGGGAAAGAGACTTCTCTATGTCGGCGAGGACGAGCAGACCTTGAACGTCCTTCTCAACGAAGACGGAGACATCATTGTCTCTGATCCAATTGTCGCTCAATATGATGATGCAATCATTGTGGAACATGGCAGCAAATGCAGTCTCTCCAACTGGCGAGGCGATTTCTTGCAAATCGACGACATCGACTCTTTTGACGCCATCAAGGCTTTTAACAACAACGGCTCCTATTACTTGCTGAAAGACAATGATGAGGGCTTTGCCGTTGTGGGCAGAGGTTTCCAACGTGTAGGCGGCTGGTATAAGACAGAAGAAGAGGCACACCGTGCCTGGCGTGCCTCAAGATAATCGTTACTGTGCCATGAACTCCTCCAACTCGTCGGGGTGGTAGGGTATTCGTTTTGTACCGAGGAATCGGCAACCGTTTTTCGTGATCAGCACGTCGTCCTCGATGCGGATGCCACCAAAGTCCTTGTAGGTCTCCAGCTTCTCGAAGTTCAGGAATTCCTTGCAGTGTCCACTGGCTTTCCACTCGTCGATGAGGGCAGGGATGAAGTAGATTCCAGGCTCGTCAGTGACTACAAAGCCCTCTTCCAACTTACGACCCATGCGCAGACAGTTCGTACCAAACTGCTCGAGATTGGGACGTGTCTCATCATTGAATCCTACATAAATCTGACCGAGACCTTCCATGTCGTGTACGTCCATACCCATCATGTGTCCCAGGCCGTGAGGCAGGAACATAGCGTGGGCTCCGGCGCGTACGGCCTCATCGGTATCGCCCTTCATAAGTCCCAGCTCCTTGAGATGCTCTGTCATCATACGACATACGGCAAAATGTACGTCCATATATTTCACGCCGGGCTTGGCGACTTCCAGTACATAGTCATGACACGCCTCTACTATAGAATAGATTTCCAGCTGTCGCTGGGTGAACTTCCCATTGACAGGCATTGTGCGGGTATGGTCGGAACAGTAGTCTTCCAGTTCGCAACCCGCATCACAGAGAACGAGACGCCCTTTTTCTAACGGAGCCTCCGAGGGATTGCCATGCATGATTTCTCCATGCTGTGAGAAGATGGTGGCAAAACTGGTGCCATTGGCGAGACTGCGTGCGATACCGTCCACTTGTCCGCCAATAAAGCGCTCTGTCACACCAGGCTTGATTAGCATCTGGGCCGTGGTGTGCATCACATAGCCAACGTCACAGGCACTGTCGATAATGGCTATCTCCTGTGGCTCCTTGGTGGCACGCATCTTTACTACCGCCTTGATAAGCGGCAGGGAGGCAGCCTCTTTCTGCTTGGAGGGATGGATGCCCAAGAGGTCCATAATCTGTATCTTCGTGTCATGACGATAAGGAGGGAGGAAGTGCTTGTTGACCATAGACCATTGACTATTGACCATTTTCGCCAGGTTAGCCATCGGAGCTGTTTTACTGATGCCAACTTCAGCGGCGAGGTCGCTGACCGTTGGTGTGAAGCCCATCCATACGATGTCCTCCACATCGATATCATCACCGAAGAGCCATTCCTCGTCGTTGTCAATATCAATGACGCCCACCAGTCCGTCACGGTGTTGCCCGAAATAATAGAGGAACGAAGAGTCCTGTCGCATGGGTGCATAACTGTTGTTGGGGTAGTTGTAAGGTGCCTCGTTATTGCCGAAGAGCACGATAACACCGTTTCCTACCAGTTTCCTGAGTTCCGCACGGCGGCGGATATAAGTCTCTTTACTGAACATGTTGTAATAGTTTTAGGTTTTTCGTTATTCTTTCAATAAGTCGGGACGGAGGCGACGGGTACGCTCCAGGGCTTGTTCCAGTTCCCATTCCCTGATCTTTGCCTCGTTACCGCTCAACAGGATATCGGGTACCTTCCATCCTTTATAGTCGGCAGGACGGGTATAGATGGGGGCTGCCAGGAGGTCGTCCTGGAAACAGTCACTCAGTGCGCTCTGCTCATCACCGATGACACCGGGAACTACGCGGACAATGGCATCGGCTATCATGGCAGCCACGAGTTCACCACCTGTCAGTACGAAGTCTCCGATTGATATTTCCTTGGTAATCAGGTGGTCACGTACTCTTTGGTCAATTCCTTTATAGTGCCCGGCAAGGATGATAAGATTACCTTTCAAAGATAGTTCGTTAGCCATGTGCTGGTCGAAGCGTTCTCCATCAGGCGACGTAAAGATTACCTCATCATAGTAGCGTTCGCTTTTCAGGGCTGTGATGCAACGGTCTATGGGCTCACACTGCATCACCATGCCTGCGCTTCCACCATAAGGATAATCGTCCACACGCCGCCACTTGTCCAGTGTGTAGTCGCGGAGATTGTGCAACCGTATCTCAGCAAGCCCTTTCTTCTCGGCACGTGCCAGGATGCTTTCATGTACAAAGCCCTCTATCATTTCGGGCAGTACGGTGATGATGTCTATTCTCATTGTTCGTAAAATGTTTTGATTCTTTCCAATTGCTTTTCGCCGGTCTTCCGTCCCATGTGATAGACGTGAAGCATCTGGCTGGCATCGTGACAGACGTGGCCGATGGGAATACTTCCTTCAGGCCTGATGACGAGACAGCGGCCTTCCTGTTCTGCCTGAGCCACATATTCCAGCTGGTGGTTGTACATGATGTGGCGTTCGTCCAGTGCTTTGAGCATCTGAGGATACTTCCGCAGGGACAGACGTAAGAGGGGCATCAGTCGGTTGTGCTCCTTTTGATAGCCTTCGGGTTGCGTCAGGATAACGACGTTCCGGCGGTAGCCGATGGACTCGAAGTATTCGAGAGGTATGCTGTCGCTCACTCCTCCATCAAGCAGTTTCCTGCCTTCCAGACAGACGACTTTGGAAACCAGGGGCATGGAGGCTGAGGCACGTATCCAGTCGTAGGTGACGTCGCCAGACTGTTCCAGGCGTTTATAGACGGGTTTGCCAGTCTCTACGTCCGTACAGACGGCGATGAACTCCATGGGGTTCTCCTCGAAGGCGTGGTCGTCGAACGGGTCCAGCTGCTTGGGCATCGTATGGTAGGCAAACTCAGCGTTGAAGTAGTCTCCGGTAGTGAGCAGCGACTTGACACCGCTGTAGCGGCTGTCCTTGGCGAAACGGGTGTTATAGCGGATGGCACGTCCCGGCTGGCGTGACTTGATGTTGCAGCCGAAGGCAGCACCGGCAGACACTCCGATGATGCCGTCAGGCCATACTCCGTGCTCCATCATGACGTCCGTGATGCCGGCAGTAAAGAGGCCGCGCATGGCACCTCCCTCCAGAACAAGTCCTTTCTTATGATTCATGTCGTGCCAGTTTTATTCTGCATTTGGTCTTCATCCGGGCGTAGTCCCGCCACCTGCTTGTCCCATTGTGCTTGTCGTCCAGGTAGTGCAGGTTGTGCATGTGCTCATAGGCTTCCAGTTCGAAGGGTATGGAACGGTAGGCTATGTGCGGACGGCGGAGGCACCAAGGAAGGGCCCGAAGCCAGAAGTATAGATAGTACAGGTAGAAGCAAAGCCATGAGTCGTGGGTCGTCTGAGCCTGACGAAGGTGAATCATCTCGTGGTTCTTCAGGGCATCGTAGTGGTGATTGAGTGCGTCAGCCTCCTGCTGTGTTGCTGTGATGATGTGTCCGAAAAACGTCAGCGCCTCATAGCCTTTCCGTAACCAGAATGCATTGCTGACGGCGGGCATGTCGGTAAGGCGGCTGGGTCGTACGGACTTGAACAGCAGGGGGATGAGTAAGAAGGGATTGTTCATGCCTGAATCATTTCAAGGAATTCTTCTTCACCGACAATGCGTATTCCCAGCTTCTCTGCTTTTTGGAGCTTTGACGGTCCCATGTTGTCGCCGGCGAGGATAAACGATGTCTTGCCGCTGATGCTGCCGACGTTCTTGCCGCCATTCTGCTCAATGATGAGCTTGTACTCGTCGCGGGAGTGATGCTGGAAGACACCGCTGATGACTACCGACTGACCTGCTAACCGGTCACTCTTTGCGACCGTCTGTTCTGCCGAGAGTGCGAACTGAAGCCCGTAGCCTCGCAGCCGTTCCACAATCTGAAGGTTCTTCTCGTCATGGAAGAAGGCCATGATGCTCTTGGCCATGACCTCGCCGATGCCCTCTACCTCCTGCAGTTCTTCCAGTCTGGCAGCCATCAGGGCATCCATGGACTTGAAGTGGCGGGCCAGTAGCCGAGCCGATGTCTCGCCTACGAAGCGGATACCCAAAGCGAATACGACTCGCTCGAACGGAATTTCTTTGGACTTCTGGATGCCATTGACGATACGCTGTGCAGACTTTGTGCGGCTGCCGTCGCCGTTAATCTGCTGTACGTCGATGTCGTAGAGGTCTGCCACGTTCTTGATGAGGCCGCGGCGGAAGTACTCGTCAACGGTTTCCGGTCCCAGGGAGTCGATGTTCATGGCTCGTCGGGCGATGAAGTGCTCAATGCGGCCCTTGATTTGCGGCGGACAGCCGGTGTCGTTGGGGCAGTACCAGGCGGCTTCGCCCTCGTAGCGTACCAGAGGCGTTCCGCACTCTGGACAGCGTTTGATGAACTGTACGGGCTGGGCAATGATGGGGCGCTGGTCCAGGTTGACGCCGACAATCTTGGGGATAATCTCGCCGCCTTTTTCTACATAGACATGGTCGCCCAGATGCAGGTCGAACGAGCGTATGAAGTCTTCGTTGTTCAGTGTGGCGCGGCGCACGGTGGTGCCTGCCAGTTGGACGGGGCTCATGTTGGCAACAGGTGTGACGGCCCCTGTACGGCCTACCTGATAGGTTACTTCAAGTAGTTCGGTGCAGACTCGTTCGGCCTTGAACTTGTAAGCGATGGCCCAGCGAGGCGACTTGGCAGTGAAACCCAGTGCGCGCTGCTGACGCAGGGAATTGA
Organism: uncultured Prevotellaceae bacterium; assembly: GCA_946185225.1. Lineage (GTDB taxonomy): Bacteria > Bacteroidota > Bacteroidia > Bacteroidales > Bacteroidaceae > Prevotella. The sequence goes on along the minus strand of CAMHIM010000041.1, from coordinate 2,381 downwards.
CTTTCAGTACAATGCCGTCGGTAGCGACGGGCAGGTTCTTGCGTTCGGTATCCCAGTAGGAGATGAAGTCCAGTATCTCTTCCACCGAATGCACTTTTTTCATACCTTCACTGATTTTGAACCCCCACAGGCGGGCCGCCTCCAGATTTTCATAATGCCCTTCGGCGGGAAGATCTTCGCCCAGCAGATAGTAGAGGTATGCATCCAGTTGACGACTGGCCACCACTCGCGAGTCCAGACTCTTCAGGGTGCCGCTGGCTGCGTTGCGCGGATTAGCGAAGAGCGGCTCCTCGGCGGCCTCGCGTTCGGCGTTCAGACGCTCAAAACTCTTCCATGGCATGAGTATCTCACCGCGTATCTCAAACTCTTTGGGGTAGCCTGTTCCTGGTAGGACGAGGGGAATGGAACGGATGGTCTTGACGTTCTGTGTGACGTCGTCGCCGTGTACGCCGTCGCCTCGGGTGACTGCCTGGGTGAGCTGGCCGTCTACGTAGGTCAGCGAGATGGACAGACCATCGTACTTCATTTCGCAGCAAACCTCGAAGTCTTCATATGCAAGTCCCTTTTTAACAGACTCATACCATTCGCGTATATCCTGCTCGCTGTAAGTATTGGACAGCGACAGCATGGGGTACTTGTGGGTTACCTGACGGAATTCGTCCTGTAGGTCGCTGCCCACGCGCTGGGTGGGGGAGTTCGGGTCGGCCATTTCCGGATGACGTGACTCCAAGTCCTGCAGTTCGTGCATCAGGAGGTCAAATTCCTGGTCACTGATGACTGGCTGGTTCAGTACATAGTAGCGGTAGTTGTGTTCGTGCAACTGCTGCCTCAGCTGTTCTATGCGTTGTTTCTCGTCCATGGGTTCCTCGTTTTGAGGGCAAAGGTACGAAAAAGTCCTCAGTTAGGCCTTTGTTTTATGACTTTTTCATACCTTTGCACGTGAAAAAGACTTAACTGTATCAAGTATATGGAAACCATTAACGATTTCTTCCAGTTGCTCAGTGGCTGGCTATGGGGCTGGCCGATGATAGTGCTGCTGTTGGGAACACACATCTTCCTGACGTTCCGTCTGCGTATTCCCCAGCGTAAGTTACTGACAGGCATACGGCTCTCCGTTAGCAAGGACGTGGAGGCTTCAGGTGACGTCAGTCAGTTTGGGGCTCTGGCCACTGCGCTGGCGGCTACCATTGGTACTGGTAATATTGTCGGGGTGGCGACGGCAGTTGCCTTGGGCGGACCCGGAGCGGTTCTGTGGTGCTGGCTGACGGGCATCTTTGGTATGTCGACCAAGTATGCAGAAGGATTATTGGCAGTGAAGTACCGTGTGAAAGGTAAGGACGGTCGCACGTATGGAGGCCCGATGTATGCTTTGGAGAAGGGACTGGGTATGAAGTGGCTTGCCACGCTGTTTGCTATGTTCACGGCTTTGGCTTCTTTTGGCATTGGCTGTACTGTACAGGCTAACAGCATTGCTCTGCTGGCGCAGGAGACGTTTGGCATACCTGTCTGGGTGGTAGGACTGTTGGTTTGTCTGATGACGGCGGTGGTCATTCTTGGCGGTGTGAAGCAGATAGCTCGTGTGTGTACGGTGCTCGTGCCGTTTATGGCCGTGGGCTATGTAGTTGGTTGTCTGTCCATCCTGTGTATGAATGCCTCGTTTGTCTGGCCGGCACTGAAGCTCATCGTCACCTCTGCCTTTAACCCAGCGGCAGCAGGAGGCGGCTTTGTTGGAAGTACGGTTATGATGGCTGCCCGCTATGGCATAGCCCGTGGCCTGTTCAGCAACGAAAGTGGCATGGGCAGTGCCCCCATTGTAGCTGCGGCAGCCCAGACGCGCAACCCTGTCCGTCAGGCTCTGGTTTCAAGTACCGGTACGTTCTGGGATACGGTAGTGATATGTGCTATGACGGGACTGGTGCTTGTGAGCAGCATTCTGGCTTACCCTGACATCAGTTATGCCGACGGGGCTGCCTTGACAAAAGTAGCCTTCAGCAAGATACCCTATGTCGGAGCACCGCTGCTAGCGTTTGGAATCATGACTTTCGCCTTCAGTACCATCCTTGGCTGGAGTTATTATGGGGAGAGTGCTGTCAACTACATCGAGGGGAAGCGTACCAACCGGTTCTACCGCATATTGTACATCGTCGCCCTGTTCTTTGGCAGCATTATCAACCTTGACATCATCTGGAACATTGCCGACTGCATGAATGCACTGATGGCTATACCGAACCTGGTGGCGCTGCTGCTGTTAAGCGGCGTGGTAGCCCGCGAGACAAAGAGGTTTCTGTGGACGGGAAGACTTGACGAGGAAATGACGGAAGAAAACGACGAATAGAAAATGAAGATTATTGTTTCCAAGGAAATAGAAGGCATATGCCCAG
>CAMHIM010000040.1 GCA_946185225.1 uncultured Prevotellaceae bacterium | reverse complement strand
CCAGATGCTTCTCCGGATAGCCGCCGGGCAGGTAGAGCAGGTCGATGCCGCTGAAATCCGGCACGTCCTTCTCCGGGTCGAAGAAGTGCGTCGTAGAGAAGGAATCCAGCACTTCCTGATAGACGAAGGAGAAACTATCTGTATTGCGGGCTGTCAAAACGGTGTTTCCCGGGCGGGGACAATATGTTTCCCGGGCGGGGACAATATGTTTCCCGGGCGGGAAACACTTTGAAAGTCCAGTTGTTGCCAGTCAACATGCCTGTCAAGCACCTCTACAAGTGCCGTTACTTCAGGCTGCTGCGAGTAGTCAAGGCCCAGGTAGCGCGACCTCTGCTCCAGTTCAGGACGCTTGGGCAGGTAGCCCAGGCACGCTATCCCGAGGTCGTTGCATACTTGCCGGAGCATCTGGAAGTGGCGTTCCGACCCCACCTTATTAAATATAATGCCTGCGATACGGACATCCTTACGGAAGTTCATGAAGCCCTGCAGCAGCGGGGCCACTGAGTAGGCGGCCGACTTCGCATCGACCACCAGCACCACGGGAAGGCCCAGCGCGGCAGCAATCTCCGCCGACGAGCCCCGGTCGCGGTCGTAGCCGTCGAACAGCCCCATCATGCCCTCGACGATGCACACGTCGGCATCCCCGCCATAACGGGCGAAGAGCTCACGGACATGTTCCGGCGAGGCCATGAATGTGTCGAGGTTGATACTGGGTCGGCCGCAGACGGCGGCGTGGAACTTCGTGTCGATATAGTCAGGTCCGCACTTGAAGGGCTGCACCGTCATGCCTTTCTGCGTCAGCAATGCCATCAGCCCACGGGCAACTGTTGTCTTGCCCGAGCCGCTGTGCGGTGCCGCTATGAGGAAACTGGACGTCATCGGATGCAAAAGTAGAAAAAAAACTCATATTTTTACATGGTTTGCTAAAAAAGTTATATCTTTGCACACGGATTTGGCAATCAGGCGGCCGACTGTCGCCTTGATGCAAGGGAATCCGGTGAGACACCGGAGCTGTGCCTGCAGCTGTAATCCCCCTTGGAAAGCCTGTCAGTATGACGCCACTGGCCACTGATGTGCCGGGAAGGCATGACAGGCAGGGGAAAGCCAGAATACCTGCCAGTCCTGAGAAAGAACATAGTACGCACGCACAGGAACATGCGCGACGGAACAGACAACAGCTTATGAAGCAATGGATACTGGGGCTGACCGCCTTCCTTGCGGTGTGCCAGCCCATGAAATCACAAGATGTCCAGAAGCAGGACACCCTTCAGGAAGTGGTAGTGACCGGTACAGGCACCAGCCACCTGCTGAAGGATGCACCTGTACAGACGGAGGTCATCAGCCGACAGATGCTGAGACAGTACGGCGGGCACTCGCTGGAGGACATCCTGGGAGGGCTGGCCGCCTCGTTCGCATTCAGTGAAAGCGACATGGGCTCCCAGCTCCAGATGAACGGCCTCGGGAACTCCTACATCCTCATCCTCGTGGACGGCAAGCGGCTGCACGGCGACAACGGCGGGGAGAACGACCTGGGGCTCATTGACCCGCACAACATCGAACGCATCGAGATTGTCAAGGGAGCCGCCAGCGCCCTCTACGGCTCCGACGCCATCGCCGGCGTCATCAACATCATCACGCGGAAGCACAACGCCCCGCTGTCACTGGAAAGCGCCACCCGCTACGACCGCTACCACGGGCTGCAGCTGCACGACGGAATCGGACTGGCATGGAAACGGCTGAAGTCCTACACCAACTTCCAGCTGCAACAGTCGGACGGGTGGCAGAACACACGCACGGAAGACCCGCACCAGACAGAGTTCCTCATCACCGACTCCAAGAACATGACCGTCAACCGCAACGCCAAATGGCAACTGGCAGAACGGCTGGCCTACGAGCCCGTCAAGGGCATGGAGCTCTACGCCGAGGGCAGCGTCTACTGGAAGCGCATCTACAGGCCCTCAGGCTCCCACCCCGGCGTAGACGTCAAGACCTACGACCTGCGATACAACGACGCGGCAGCAGCCGTGGGCGGCAAGTGGACACTGCCCAGCGGCAACTACCTGACGCTGGACATCGACTGGAACCGCCACGCCTACACCTATGACTTCACAGCCGTCACACTGACCGACGGCTACTACCACGGACGCCCCACGTCCTACTTCCCCTACTACGCCGGACAGTCGCAGCTGCAAAGCGACCAGCAGCGCACCATGGCCCACCTCAAGGGCGTCTTCTCCCTGCCCTACGGCAACAGGCTCAGTGCAGGCGCAGAGTGGCGATACGACTGGCTGAAGGCACCCCACCGCGTGGCCGGCGGCAAGGCTTCCGACAACACAGGAGCACTGTACGTGCAGGACGAGTACGAACCGCTGCCCTGGCTGAACGTCACCGGCGGACTGAGGCTCAACCGGAACGAGCAGTTCGGATGGCGGCTGACGCCCAAGCTGTCGGCAATGGCCAAGGCGGGCGACCTGCGGCTGCGCGCCTCCTGGGCACAGGGCTTCAAGAGTCCCACACCCAAGGAACTCCACTACCGCTACGTGCGCGACATGAACGGCACCTACCTCTACCTCGGCAACACCGCACTCAAGCCGCAGACAAGCACGTACTACGCTGCCGGAGCAGAATACACAAGAGGAAACCTCTCCATCGTCGCCACCGTCTACTACAATAAGGTTGACGACATGATTACCCTCGTCACCATTCCCAACGGCAAGGTGCCCGGAGACCTCTATGCACAATACATGCCCCTGAAGACGCGGCAGTACCAGAACATGGAGTCGGCCAGGACCAAGGGCGCCGACGTCTCCCTGCGCTACCGCATCGGCAGGGAGTGGACCCTGGGAGCCGCCTACAGCTACCTGGACACAGACGCCAAGGTGTATGACACCGACAACGAGACGCTGCAGGACGTCGTCATCGACGGCATGGCCCACCACAAGGCCAGCTGCCACGCCGCCTGGAGCCACCGCTTCTCGCCGCTCTACCAGCTGGGCATCGGCATCTACGGACGCTGCTCGTCCAAGCGCTACTACCAGCTGAACGGCAACGGAAAGGGCTACCAGCTGTGGCGACTCTCCACCTCGCACGACATCGCCTACGACAAGACATCGGCCATACGCATCGAGGCCGGCATCGACAACCTGCTGGGCTACGTCGACCGCACGCCGCACGGACTGCACCTGGGAACGACGACACCGGGACGCACCGTCTACGCCGCACTCACCATCCGCTTCAACCAAGGCAAGAAAGCAATAAACCAGAATAAGTCTAACTTTAACAATAAAACACATGAAGAAGATTAACTTTCTGATGACGGCCGTCATGGCCCTCATCATGGGATGTTCGCTGACCGCATGCAGCGACGACGACAACAACGAGTCCAACTACCAGAAGTACCAGAACGAGGTCAACAAGATGGTCAACGACAGCAAGAAGAACGACAAGGTCATCCTGCTCGTCGCCTTCGGCTCCACCTGGCAGCAGGCCTACGACACCTTCGGACAGGTGGTCAAGGACTACAAGGCCAACTTCAGCGGATGGGACGTCTACCTGTCGTTCTCATCGGCCATCTGCATCAACAACGCCCGTGAAGGCGAGAACACCGACCCCAAGTCGTACTACGACCCCGAGCACTGGCTGACAGCTATCGGTCTGGCCGGCTACAAGCAGGTGGTCGTCCAGTCGCTCCAGGTCATCCCCGGCGAGGAGTACCGCCGCGTACGCGACACCTACGTGAAGGACTTCATGAACAACCGTAACGGCGACTTCACCACGAAGTACATGAAGAGCCTGGACCTCAACGTCGTCGTCGGCACCCCGCTGATGGCCGAAGAGACTGACGCACAGCAACTGGCTACTGTACTCAACAAGGAGAACGACATCAAGGATGCCGTCCAGCAGGGCATCGTCGCCTTCATGGGACACGGCAACCCTGAGGGCTATGACTACTACGGAGGCAACATCCGCTACCTGCAGCTGGAAGACGCCCTGCGTGCCATCAATAAGAACTACTACGTGGGCACCGTCGACATGGACCAGACCTATATTGACAATGTCGTCGAGCACATACAGGGAGGCACCTTCACCTACACCGTCGGCGACGTCACAAAGACCGTGACCTACGATGCCAACAGTGCCACAAAGGCACAGCTCTACCCGCTGATGTCGATTGCCGGTGACCACGCCCACAACGACATGGCCGACGACGGGGACGACAATAGCTGGTACTCCGTGCTCAACGCTGCCGGTATTGAGACCAACGCCTACGAGACCAACTTCACCGAAGCCTGTCTGAAGGGCTACAAGACCGCTACCGACTACATCCCCGCCCTGGCCGAGCGTGCCGCCGTCCGCAAGCTGTGGATGAAGCACACGGAGGAAGCCATCAAGAAGCTGGGAACGGACGAGGCTCTGTCGACCCCGACCACCGCACCTGACGAAGAATAAGCATGAGAAGCAACAAGCGTCATACCCTCTTGGCAGTGCTCATCCTCACCGGGATGGGCACTGCCTTCTCCCAAACCCGCAGCGACTCGGCCATGACCAGTCGCACCCACGTGCTGAACCCTGTCGTCGTGACTGGCACCGGCACGTACCACCGCGCCGACAACTCTCCCGTTGCCGTCAAAGTCATCACAGCCAAGGAACTGAAAGACGCCCAGGTGACAACACTGCAAGAGGCCCTGTCCCGACTGACGACGAACATCACCACCCATACGAACGGCATGGGGACGTTCGTCAACTTCAACGGCGTCAGCGATGACTACGTCGTCATCCTGGAGAACGGCAAGCGCCTGAGCGGCAACGACCGATGGGACCGCCAGAGCATAGAGAACATCCGGCGCATCGAGATATTCAGCGGCGCCGCCTCGACACTCTACGGAAGCGACGCCATTGCAGGTGTCATCAACATCATCACCGAGGACAGCCAGAAACCGGTGGCCGCCTCAGCCGCCACCCGCGTCATGAGCAAGGGAAGACTGGACAACGACATCAATGTAGACGTCACGGCCGGAAAATTCTCCAGCCGCACCGCCTACACTCACCGTCAGGCCGACAACTGGCAGGTGAACCACTACCAGTCGTTCGACGAAGGCGACAAGGAAGTGCTCAAACTGACGGGACGCCCCATGTCAGTCGGCTACCACAGCGACAACATCAGTGAGAAACTGGAGTGGCGGTTCAACAACCAGTGGTCCGTCTACCTGCGCGGCTCCTACTACGACTACCTCACTCAACGACCGCAGACGGCCTCCTACTTCACCCAGAAGAAGAGCACCGACCGCACCACCGGCGAGACCACCTATACCTATACCAACAAGCAGGCCTACACCTACGACCTGCACCACCGCAGCTACACCTACGGCGGCGGAGCACGCTGGGTGCCCAACAACGACACGCACGTCTACCTGGATGTCTATTGCGACAACTTCGACTCCCGCTATGACTACTGGCAAACAGCCGAGAAGGAAGCCTACGACGAGACCCGCAAACGTACCCACTACGTCAACGAGACACTGAAGGGAATCTTCCGACTGGCATCCTGGAACAAGCTATCGGGCGGTATGGAGATGGTTCAGGAAAGTCTGAACAGCCAGAGCGACAACATTGACTTCGAAACGACCAATACCTACAACGTGTTTGCACAGGACGAGCTACAGTTGCTGCCCTGCCTGGAGGCTGTCGCTGGTCTGCGATACACTCACAACGACAACTTCGGCTCTGCCCTTACGCCCAGTGCAGGCCTGTTCTTCCATCAAGGAGGCTTCCGGCTCCGTGCCAGCTACGCCGGAGGCTACCGCACGCCAACCCTGTCGCAGCTATACGCCACCGACCAGGCCAAGACAACGGCCCGCTACACGCTGTACAACGAGTCGCTGAAACCGGAGAAGAACCACTTCCTGACGGCTAACGCCGAATACGGCAACCGATGGATAAACGTCAGCGTCAGCGTATTCCTGAACAAGATACGTGACATGATCAACTACCGTACAATGAGTCAGGCCGAGATTGACGCCGACGCACACCTGACCGCCTTGCAGACGGACGGCTGGAAAACCATCCGCCAGCGCGACAACATCGACCGCGCCACGCTCAAGGGCATCAGCGCGAGCATGAAACTGCTCCTGCCCTACGGGCTGACCGTGGGCGGCGGGTACACGCTGACCGACTCAAAGGCGGAAACGAAAGCCTTGGACACGAAGACACAGCAGTATGTCGTCACCACAACAGAAGTGGACAAGAGCGTACGCCACGTAGGCAACATCATGGCCTCATGGGACAAAACCTGGCGCAACTACCACCTCTGCGTCAGCCTGGACGGACACTTGCAGGGACGGCGCTTCAGCAGCACCTACGGCTATGCCGACCCCATCAGTCAGTGGAACCTCAGCACCCGCCACACCATCACCCTCCGGCACTTCACGATGGAGCCGGGACTGGCCGTCGAGAACCTGTTCGACCAGCGAGACACCACCCCGTGGAACTCCAACTTCTCGACCATCAACCCCGGCCGTTCGCTGCTGGTGAGTTTGAGAATGACGTACTGAAGATTTCATCATACGTGTATTATTATATAAGTTTTTTGAGGAGGATTATCGGGAGATAATGCCTCCTCTTTCATTTCTTTTTCGTACCTTTGAAGCCGTTATGGGAAATATTATCATTGCAGGCATCGGGCCTGGCAGTCCACAGGACATTACACCCGCCGTCATGGAGGCTATCGGCAGAGCCGACGCCGTTGTCGGCTACAAGTATTACTTCCAGTTCATAGAGCCGTATGTGAAGCCTGACTGCGAGTGCATAGACACGGGGATGAAGAAAGAACGTGAACGTGCAGAGCAGGCTTTTGAGCTGGCAGAACAGGGGAAAACGGTTGTGGTGATTTCCAGTGGCGATGCAGGTATTTACGGGATGACTCCGCTCATCTACGAAATGAGGGAGGAACGTATGGTCAGCGGTTCAGCCGCTGACATAGAAATATCAGTACTGCCCGGCATCTCGGCTTTCCAGAAAGCCGCTTCGCTGTTAGGCGCACCCATTGGCCATGACATGTGCATCATTTCACTGAGTGACCTGATGACACCGTGGGAGGTGATTGAACAACGTATCAAGGCTGCCGCTACGGGTGACTTTGTGACGGCCGTCTATAATCCTAAGTCGCACGGACGCTATTGGCAACTTTATCGTCTGCAGGAGCTGTTCCTGAAGGTTCGTTCTGCAGATACGCCCGTGGGGTATGTCCGTCAGGCAGGACGTGAAGAACAGGAGGTAAAGGTGACAACCCTTGGCGCCTTCGACCCTGAGGATGTCGATATGTTTACTGTTGTCCTGATTGGCAATTCGCAGTCATATATAGCAGACGGGAAAATCATCACACCGAGAGGCTACTATCGTGAAAAGGAGGAGGGCATTGGGAGTATTGGCCAAAGCATCATGATGGAGTCGTTCCGCACGATAGAAGGCGAGTTGCGAAACAAGGATATTCCACTTGGTCATAAGTGGGCCTTGCTACACGCCATCCATACTACTGCCGACTTCGACATGGAAAGGATTCTCTATGCGGATGACCATGCCGTTGAGACACTATACAACAAGGTGAAGGACGGTTCGCTGAAGACCATTGTGACGGATGTGACAATGGTGACGAGCGGTATCCGCAAGGGAGCCCTCCAGCGCTTAGGCATCGAGGCCAAATGCTATCTCAGCGATCCTCGCGTGGCAGAGTTCTCCTCTGCCAACAACATCACCCGCACCCAAGCAGGTATCCGCCTCGCCGTCGAAGAACACCCCGACGCGCTCTTTGCCTTCGGCAACGCCCCGACAGCTTTGATGGAACTCTGCGACCTGATTCGTAAGGGGAAGGCTCGTCCTGCCGGTATCATTGCCGCTCCTGTCGGCTTTGTCCATGTACGTGAGTCAAAACACATGGTGAAGCCCTTCCGTGACATTCCTAAGATTATTGTCGAGGGCCGCAAGGGCGGCAGCAACCTCGCCGCCACCCTCTGCAATGCCATCCTGACCTTCGACGATGCAGAGAATCTTAAACCTGGACGCGACCTATAGAAAAAAAATCATCCTCTTTGTAACAAACTCAAAAGAATACTCGTATATACGGATAGAAGGGTTCATCGATGACTCCTTGAAAGCAATGAATCAACAATTAAAACAACAAGAAGAGAGATGAAAAAGACTATTTTATCCTTGACGATGCTGCTCTGTGTGGGCAGTGCCTTCGGACAGACCGTTGACAAGCTGATGGCAAAATGGAAGGCCATCGAGGGTGCCGAGTATTCGGAAACGACTGAAGAGACTCGCAAGAGCATTGAGGAGAGCAGAGAGAAAGGTGCTGAGGGCTTGAGCAATAATGAAGATGACGCAATAATCTCGATATGAAGCAAACGAGTTTTATCATAATAGGCATCACCGACAACCCCAATCCCTGGTTCCCGCGGGAGGTGCTGCAAATCATCAGACAGGGCAAGGTCTTTTCCGGAGGCAAGCGCCACCACGAGATTGTGAAACCGCTGCTGCCAGATGATGCAGAATGGATAGACATCACGGTGCCGCTGGATGCCGTCTTTGGGCAGTATCACGATGAGGTGGTGGTCTTCGCTTCCGGCGACCCTCTCTTCTTTGGCTTTGCGAACACCATCAAGCGGAAGATGCCCGAGGCGGAAATCGTGGTCTATCCGACATTCAACTCCCTCCAGATGCTGGCCCACCGACTGGTGATGTCCTATCACGACATGCGCATCGTGTCACTAACGGGCCGTCCGTGGCCGGAGTTCGACAAAGCACTCATTGAGAGAACTGCGAAGATTGGCATCCTCACCGACAAGGAACATACCCCTGCCACCATCGCCCAACGCATGCTGGAATATGGCTACACCGATTATACAATGTATGTCGGTGAGCACTTGGGGAACCCAGAAAAGGAGAAGGTCACGACGCTGACACTCGATGAAGCCGCCAGAACGGAACATGCAATGCCCAACTGCGTAATATTATGTTCTGTGTGTCGTGACCTTATCGCAACAACACCTTTTGGAATTCCCGACTCCAGCTTTTCCCTTCTTGACGGTCGCGAGAAAATGATTACGAAGATGCCCATCCGCCTACTGACGCTTCAGGCCCTCGACTTACCGCACAGGCACGTCTTTTGGGACATCGGCTTCTGTACGGGCAGCGTATCTATCGAGACCCGCCTCCTGTTCCCCCATCTCGAAGTACACGCTTTCGAGATTCGTCCCGAGTGCGAGGCCATTATTCAGGAGAACGTCTGCCACCTTGGTGCCCCAGGCATCAACGTACACATGGGCGACTTCCTTGAGACAGACGTCTCTTCACTCCCTCGTCCCGATGCTGTCTTCGTCGGCGGTCACGGCGGCCACCTGAAGGAAATAATGGCAAAGGTGCTGACGGTACTGGCTCCCGATGGCGTCATCGTGATGAACAGCGTGAAAGCACCCAAGGTAACAACAGACAGTCACCAGCTTTGGGACAAGGCTTGTAGCGAACTCGGCCTTATTCAGGAGCCTCCCATGAAAATAGTAGTAGACGACCATCATCCCATAGAAATACTGAAGGCTCATAACAACAAATCACAAAAGTAAATGAAAAAGACAACAGCTATCTATACGCTCACTTCCGAGCTTCACGACGAGAAGGCTGTGGGCAGTGTGACCAAGGCATTCCTTGACAGTCTTGACATAGAGTATGAACTGAAAGGCGGCAACTATAGCGACTACGGAAGCCATGCCTTAAGTCTGGTCTACGTCCGCACAGGCGGCACAGAGGGAATCTTCCGCCGGCTATTGCCGGAGTTACAGACCAAGAGTAGTCGCCCGTTCTACCTGCTCACATCAGGCAAGAGCAACTCGCTCGCTGCCTCAATGGAGATTCTATCATACCTCCGCCAGCACGATATCAAAGGAGAAATCATTCACGGCAGCAGCGACTATATCTCCCACCGCATCCACATTCTTGAGAAAGCGGAAGAGGCTCGGCAAATGCTCAATGGTACACGCCTCGGTATCATAGGCAAGCCCTCCGACTGGCTCATCTCCAGCGATGCCAACAAGACGAAGGTGAAAGACTTGTTAGGCATCGAACTGGTGGACATCCCCATGCAGGAGCTGCTCGATGAAGTCTCTGATTCCGAGAAAATCTATGAAGCCCTGAAAGTCATCATCGACAGACATCAGCTGCAGGGCTTTACGCTTCGTTGCTTCGACCTGCTCTCGACGGTGAAGAATACAGGTTGCATGGCCTTGGCCAAACTGAATGCTGAGGGCTACGTGGCAGGCTGCGAAGGTGACGTACCCGCCATGCTTTCAATGATGATAGTCCGTTCGCTGTTAAGCATCTCTGGCTTCCAGGCCAACCCGGCCAGCATCAATCCTGAGACAGGCCAGATTGTCTTTGCTCACTGCACAATACCACTCGACATGGTGGAGCGTTACGAACTGGACACCCACTTCGAATCGGGCATCGGCATCGGCATTCGAGGCTATATGAAAGAAGGTCCTGTCACTATCTTCAAGGTTTCGGGCGACCTCTCGCGTCACTTCATTGCAGAGGGAACGCTGCTGCGCAATGAGTCCAAGCCCGACCTCTGCCGCACGCAACAGGTCATACAACTCGAGGATAAGCATCTCACAACCGACTATTTCCTGACCAACCCCATTGGCAATCACCACATCATCATGCCAGGACACTGCAAGGAAATTATTGAACAATTACTCACAGCATAGATGAAGAAGACAGCCATCATACAAATCAGTGAGGCAGGCAAGGATATTGCCGAGAGCCTCCGGCGTGAACTTGGGGCCAGGATAATCCTTCGCACCGATGTAGGTAAGCAGTGGGAAACGTACGACGCCTTTGTCTTTGTTGGAGCGATGGGCATCTGCGTTCGTACCATCGCCCCTTATGTCAACGACAAACATGTTGACCCTGCTGTTGTCTGCGTCGACAGCATGGGACAGAACGCTATCTCCGTGCTTTCAGGACACATAGGGGGTGCTAACGAGCTGACTCGCAAAGTGGCTGCTGTGATTGGAGCCCGTGAAGTCGTTACCACGCAGAGCGACAATGCAGGGCTATGGGCGCTCGACACGCTGTCAGAACGATTCAACTGGCCTGTTGCCAGTAATAGCGACATGAACGAATGTATATTTGCTTTTGTCAATCACCAGCCTACAGCCTTGCTGATGGATGTTCGCGATGAAGGCACCGACTATTTAGAGAAGACGCTGCCTGCTCATGTATCAATTATCAACGATATTCGAGAAGCCGACCCCAAGAAGTATAAATTGCTCATCACTGTTTCGCCCTTCGTCCGACATGCGCCAGAGGACATGCTTGAACTGCATTTCACACCTATGATTGGAACGATTGGCTTTGGTCTGGCCCACCATCCTGAAGACTACGAATCTATTTACGACGAGATTGACGAGGCCCTTGCACGCTGTGGAGTTTTGCCTTGTGCACATAAGTATTGCACCATTGACGTAAAGGAAGAAGAAGAATTTGTGAAGCTCTTAAAAGACGAGTATGGTGAGGAGGTCGTCTTTTTTACTGCCGATGAACTTTCTAAAATAGAAGTGCCCAACCCCAGCGACACAGTAAAGAAGCATGTCGGCACACCCTCTGTCTGCGAAGCGGCAGCTATTCTCGGTTCTAATCATGGCAAACTGATTGTACCCAAGGTGAAGGGCAAGAACTGGACTGCAGCCCTCGCCATCGACTACAAATACCTACGCGAGAAGCAAGGCCATATCGAGATTGTAGGCGCCGGTCCTGGAGCGCCGGACCTGGTCTCTGTGCGGGGTCGCAAGATGCTGGAACAGGCTGACCTTATATTATATGCCGGCTCGTTGGTGCCTAAAGCCTTGACGGAGTGTCACAAGCCCGGTGCTGTGGTGCGTTCTTCTGCTGACATGAACCTTGAGGAACAATGTGCGCTGATGAAGGAGCACTACGACAAGGGCCACTTCATTGTCCGTCTGCATACGGGCGACCCTTGTATCTTCGGTGCCATTCAGGAGCAGATGGCCTTCTTCGATGCCAACGGCATGTCGTATCACATCACCCCCGGCATCTCTTCGTTCCTTGCCGCCGCTGCGGAACTGCAGAGCCAGTTCACGATTCCCGAGCGCTGTCAGACCATCATCCTTACTCGTGGCGAGGGTCGCACACCGATGCCTGAGAAAGAACAGCTGCATCTGCTTGCCCGTAGCCAGAGTACGATGTGCATTTTCCTCTCAGCCGCCATCGTCGATGATGTGCAGCGTGAGCTGTTGATGGAATACTCCGAGGACACCCCCGTTGCCGCCTGTTATCATCTCACCTGGCCCGACCAGAAAATCTATCGAGGCCAGCTTAAGGACCTCGCCAAAATAGTCCACGACCATCACCTCACTCTCACCACGATGCTTGTCGTTGGCGAGGCCATTGACAATCGCCAGGGTCTCTCCGCACTTTACGACAAACATTTCACTCATTTGTTCAGAGAAGGTGACGACAAACATTCCGCATAGCATACCTGTAAGAAGCATATAGAAAGGAGTGAACAAGATATGATACTGGTATTCGGAGGAACGACGGAAGGCCGTAAGGCCGTGGAGGTGCTGGAGGAGGCGGGCAACGTCTATTTCTACAGCACGAAGACGGGTGAGCAGGACATCACCCTGCATCATGGCATCCGACAGGACGGGGCACTCGATGCAGAGGCGATGCTGGCTTTCTGTCAGGAGCATAACATCCGACTGATAGTTGATGCTGCCCATCCCTTTGCCTCACAACTTCATCAGACGATTGCCCAAGTATCCGAGTCACAGAACATCCCTGTCATCCGTTATGAGCGCATCTATCCTCCCCGCGACCCAAACATTACGTGGATTGACGACTATTCCGAGCTTTCTTCGGTCCTCACTCCTCATTCTTCTCTGCTGGCCACTACAGGCGTACAGAGCATCAGCAAGCTAATATTCCTTGAGACTGAGGGCATCAACATTTTCTATCGGATACTAAACAGGGAATCGTCGATAGCTTCAGCGCTGAAGCAGGGTGCAAGTAAAGAACAGCTTTGCTATTACGATACCCCCAATGACATTCCCGTCAAAGCAGACTCCATACTGTTGAAGGAGAGCGGTGTATCAGGTGGTTTTCCGGAGAAGGTGGAAGCCGCAAGAGCACAAGGCATGAGGATTATCGCACTGAGGCGGCCCGAGACACCAGCAATATTCACTATCGTAAACGGCCCTTACGGATTGCGTAGGGCTGTGGAAAAGCTGCTACCGGAGTTCTATCCCCTGCATAGCGGACTGACGACAGGCACCTGTGCTACGGCAGCGGCAGTGGCAGCGTTCCTAACCTTACAGGAGGGCAGTGCCCTTGTGAGGCCGGAAGAAGTACCTGTAGTGTTGCCTAATGGTGAGACCATTATGGTGCCTGTTGGCTATGGCGAAAGGCTACGGGCAGGCGCGTCAGCGGGAATTGATTATGCCTACTGTATCAAGGAGGCTGGCGATGACCCTGACGTGACAGACGGCATAGAGGTGAGGGCACGTGTAGAGCAAGCCGAGCAGTTTGAGATAATTGGCGGCGAAGGGGTTGGTGTGTTTACGCTTCCCGGATTCGACTATCCCGTAGGCGAGGCGGCCATCAACAAAGCGCCGCGTCAGATGATGCGCAACAATATCAAGGAGGATGTAAGGATTACCATCTCTGTTCCCCGAGGCTCAGAGATTGCCCGCCGCACCTTCAACCCGCGTCTTGGCATTGAAGGCGGCATCAGCATCATTGGCGTCAGCGGCATTGTCATGCCCTTCTCCGAACAGGCTTTCAAGGACAGCATCCGTAAGTGCATGCAGGTGGCAGTGGCCAGTGGTACGGAACGGGTGGTCATCCACAGCGGAGCCAAGAGTGAGCGCTTTCTGCGGCAGCACTATCCCACCCTGCCCGCACAAGCCTTCGTGGAATATGGGAACTACATCGGCGACACCATACAGATGGCGGCCGAACTGGGGGTGTGCCGATTGACGCTGGGCATCATGATGGGGAAAGCCGTCAAACTGGCACAAGGGCACTTGGACACGCACAGCCGACGTGTCACGATGGACAAAGTCTTTATCTCAGAAATGCTACGCGAGGCCGGCATCACCGTTGACCTGCAGACGATGACCCTGGCCCGCGAACTATGGACGATTGTCCCCAGACAACAACTGCAAGCAATGGCCGACGTCGTCATTGCCCACTGTCATGCCCACTGCCAGCCATTGCTGCCACAGGGCATACTCAGCATTCTCTTACTGACGGACGAAGGAGAAATCTACACTTCCTTGTCAATGCGGACAGAAAGCGTCTGACGGTCAAAGTGTATGTCGTCACGTTCAACAAAGCGGGACAACGTACCATCGGCAGCCAGCTGGCGCGGCGTACCCACACTGAACCGCTCACGTTCCATGAGCCACACGGTGTCGGCCACCTGAAGGGCCAGTTCCAGGTCATGGGTAGACATGAACACGGTCTTCTGCCGTTCATGGGCCAGACGACGCAGCAACTGCATGAGTTCTACCTTGGAAGGGAAGTCGAGGAATGCCGTGGGCTCGTCCAAGAAGATGACTGGCGTCTGCTGCGCCAGCGACTTGGCTACCATGACCTTCTGGCGTTCGCCGTCGCTCAGGGTGTCAACAAGACGCTCACGGAGGGTATCAATGCCGACCATATGTATGCTGTCATCGACAATGGTCTCGTCCTCGCGGGAGAGTGCGCCCCAGAAACCTGTATAAGGCGCGCGCCCCATGCCCACCAGTTCACGGACGGTCATGTTCCGTACGTCGGGTTTCTCCGTGAGCACCACGCCGACGGTGCGGCTCAACCGGCGGTCCGAGAAGGTGGACAGCTCACGCCCATTCACGGTTATGCTGCCAGACAAGGGCTGCTGAAAGGCCGAGAGCGTGCGCAGCAACGTGGACTTCCCTACTCCGTTGGGGCCTATCAGACAGGTCAGCTCGCCCTGTTGCACCATAGCCGTCATCCCGGAGGCAACGGTTCTGACACCCTGCTTTGTCCTGTAGCCAATGGTCAGGTCATGAAGTTCCACTCCCCCCTTTTTCATTTCCTCACTCATAGTTTTCCCTCCTTCGCTTGAACAATACTGTGGCTACCACCGGAGCACCGATGAGTGCCGTAACCGAGTTGACGGGAAGTGCCCCCTCGAAGCCAGGCATGCGTGCTATCAAGTTACACACCAGTGCCAAGGCGGCTCCCATCAGTAGCGTCGCAGGCATCAGCAGCCGATGGTCGCTGGTGCGCATGATGGCGCGGCAGAGATGGGGAACGGCCAGACCGATGAACATAATGGGGCCGCAGTAGGCGGTGACAATGGCCACCAGCGTACCCGACGAGGCTATGACCAGCAGTCGGGAACGACGCACGTTCAAACCCAAGTTGCGGGCATAGCCGTCGCCCAGCAGCAGGAGGTTCATCTGCTTGACCAGCAGCATGGACAGAGGCAACAGCACGGCCATCAGCATGCTGAAAAGCCACACACGGCCGCCGGAGACACGTGCAAAGGAACCGAGACCCCAGACGACGTAGGCGCGGATGTCCTCCTCAGCCGAGAAGAACTTCAACACTCCGATGATGGCAGTAGCCAAGTAGCCTATCATGACACCGATGATGAGCAGTGAAACGCTACTCCGCACCTTCTGCGATACCCAGGCAATGAGTGCCATCACGGTCAGGGAACCGACAATGGCGGCTACGGTCAGTGCGCCCTCGCCCAGCAGTCCCAGCCGGCTGAGTGCCACACCGCCAAGCTGTCCGCTCAGGAGTACGACAAAGGCGACTCCCAGCGAGGCACCATTGGAAATGCCCAGCACGGAAGGCCCTGCCAGAGGATTGCGGAAGACGGTCTGCATCTGTAGTCCGCTGACGGCCAGTCCGGCACCGGCCACCAGGGCTGTGACAGCCTGCGGCAGCCGTGACTTCCAAAGAATATTATAGTGAATCAGCGCATCGCCATCAGCGGGCTGCGGCCCACTCAGCAGACCGAGCACCTCGCCGGCGGGGACGGACACGGAGCCTATAAGCAGATTGGCCATCAGGAACAGCACAATAGCCGCCAAAAGGAGCGGGAACCACAGGAGCGACCTTCTCATTTCAATAAATGGTAAAAGACGGGTTGATAGTCCTTTGGCATGAGGTTGGGATGGAAGGCAAAGACGAAATCCTCCAGCAACTGGTCTGGATGCATGGGGGCCTGTTCGTAGTAGGCCGTCCGGCGCATGTTGCAGTAGAGCACCTGCCGCTGGCGGAAGGCACGGAAGTCGGCATAACGAGAGTCACTCTGACGAAGCACCTCGTAGTCAAAGTCGCCGTCGTAGGCGTTCAGAATGCGCCAATAGTCGGCATGAGCCGCCTTGGCATAATGTTCTTCATAGTCCAGATAGACACCGCCGGTCTCTGTGTTGTCACCCAGCACATAATCGGCACCGGCGTCGCGGAAGAGCTGCGCCAGGGAGTTACGTCCTCCCACGGCATACCACTGGCCACCGTGCATCTCGCCGCTCATCACCGTGGGGCGCACGGCAATGGTGTCAGTCATGGCTCGTACCTCCTCGTAACGGCGGGCGACATGCGAGAAGTAAGCATCGGCTTCACGCTCCATACCAAGGAACATACCCAGGAAGCGGACCCACTCGGCCTGTCCAAGGGCTGTCGTCTCCTTATAGCCCAGATGAGGTACCAGCGTAATGCCGGACTCCGTCAAGGCATCGTAGCCTCCACGCTTGAAAGGAGAGATAAAGATAATGTCGGGCTGGGCAGCCAGGATAAGCTCGGGGTCGAAGTCGCCCTCAATGCCAATCTTGACCATACGGCCGTCCTTGATGCGGGCCTTGACGTCTGCGTTCTTCAGACTACGGGTGCTGGTGATGCCACTGACGCGGTCAAGGGCTTCAAGCGCGATGAAACCGGCCAATTGAAGGGTCGTCATCGTGATGCAGTGGCGAATGGGGACTTCTATGACCTCGTAGCCATCAGGCAACCCCTCGGTCTTCGTACCGCGACTGACCAGTGCAAAGTGGTAGTCACGGATGTGCTCACCGCCCTGCGGGTCGGAAATATCAACCAGACGGACGTTCTCACCGAAGGAACGTACCTGAAATCCCTTGGCATAACGAGGCTGGGAAAGTGCCACCAGACTGTCGGCATTCAACCCGTCCGTAACACCGGTCTTGCCCGACGGACTGCCACAGGCCGCCAACAATAGGACAAGAAAAGAAGACAGTATCTTTTTCATACAGTTGCAAAGTTACAAACTTTCTCCGTGACGGGTATCATGTCAGAGATATTTTTTACAAAACACTGCTCTTTATCCTCAAAATGGGCACCCTCCCGGAAGCAGGCGTCTGCCTTACATTTCGCAACATGCCGTTTTCAGGGCCGCAACATGCCGTTTTCAGGGC